>CAZKWG010000435.1:0-6893 GCA_964556105.1 uncultured Enterobacterales bacterium
GGATCAGCGGCACACGCTTGGGTTGGGTGCGCTCGGCGATGGCCAGCGCGACGCTGAAGAGACGCTCGGCCTCGTCGCTGCGCCCCGTCGCCGCGAGCGCCTGCCCCGCCAGGACCAGGCCCGACAGCCGGTCCAACGGACAGCTCGCCTCGACCTCCCCCATCGAGCGGCGCAACGCGACAGGAGACACGGGCGGCGAGGCGAGCAGGGCCAGGTGCGCCTCGACCACGTCCAGACAGGGTGGCCCCGACCCGGTCGAGCACCCGGCGGCCGACAGAACCAGGCGAGCCAGGGCGTCCCGCTCCGGGAAGCTGGCCAGGCCGGACTCCAGGAGCGCCACTCGCGCCCGCTCCGGTACGTCTACAGGCACACAGATGGCGCGAACCGGTAGCTTCTGCGTGAGGATCTCCCGCGTCTCTGCGTCGCGCGCCCACACCGTGACGTCCCCGACCGGCCGTCGCTGCTCGGGCGCGAGGCGCTGCTGCTCCAGCTCGAGGTACAGGCGGGCGCGCCGCAGCGCCACACGCTCGGACGCTTCGTCGTCGGACGCCGCGCGTTGGGTCCAATGGACGGACGCCTCGAAGGCCGCCAGGACCTGCTTCACCATGCGCGCGTGGTCCTGGAAGACGCTCATGTCGAGCTCAGCCGCGCGGAGTCGGGCGGTGCTCCGCGCCAAGACTAGATTATCTAGTAGCTTCTTCACCTCCTCGGGCTGGGCGCGGGCCGCCACCGCGCAACGCTGCGTCGCGGCCTCCACGGCGCGCACGTCGGCCGCCTCCTGTGCAACGTACCGCGCCGCCATCCCGCGTGCACGCTTTGCTCCCTGGTTCAGGCCCGCCGCCGACAGGTGCTCGACCTCCGCCGCGCAGCGCGCGAAGGGATCACGCGCCAGCGCCACGGGGCCCAGCAGCGTCGCGAGCAGGAGGACGATCAACCTCATGGGCCGGCTCAGGGCTTCGCCGTTGTGGTCTCCCGGACCGTGTACGCGGCGGACCATACATAGGTCTTGCCGTCCGCGCCGGGCGCCGCGCCGATCCCGCAGCCCTGGCTGTCTGGGACCTTCTGGCCGATCTGGTAGGGGCCGTTCCAGGTGGGGCACTTGCATTGGACGTTCTGCCCGACCAGCGGTCCCTCCGGCCGTCCGCTGGGGAAGGTGCAGGGCGCGGTCATGCAGCCGGCGTAAGGCAGGTGGGCCTCGTTGGGGCAGTCCGTGCTGCCCAGCGTGTGGTTCTGCTCCATGGCGCGGCTGAAGGTGGAGATGAGCTCCGCGCCGGGGATGAGCGAGTCGCGATCGTTGGTCGGGTTCTGGCCCACCACGAACTTGCACACGGGCGGGATCTTGTAGGCGGCGCTGGTGGGATCATAAGAGCCATAGTTGGACATGTTCCAACACAGGCTGCCGTCGGCGCCGCAGGCGTCGACGGTCTGGTAGTAGACGCGCAGGTTCTCGATCGCGTTGATATCCACGAAGTAGCCCTGCTTGTCCTGGGCCGTGAACGCGCGGCAGGTGCAGTCGGCGAAGGTGCCGCTCGCGTCGAGCACGCAAGGCAGGGCCTCATTGGGCGGCGAGGGATCGCCCGTGACGTCCGAAGGGCCCGAGAAGAAGCAGAGGGCGTAGTCGCCCTCGTTGCAGTACAGCATGTCCGTCGCCGTCAGCGAGGTCTCCTGGCCGGAGAGGAGGATCACGTTGGCCCGCGCCGCGCCGTAGTCCGTCGTCCAGCACTCGGTCGGGATGAAGACGTCGTTCGGGCAGTCGGTGCACGCGCGGATGTCCTTGCAGTAGGCCGGCTCCCGTCCCTTCTCTCCCGCGTCGGCGCCGGGGAGGGTCGGCGCGGCCTCCTTGGCGCTGGGCTGACCGGCGCTGGGCTGACCGGCGCTGGGATCGGGCGGGGCAGGCGTATGAACCTTCGGGGGCGGCGCGGGCTCCAGGCAGGCCAGCGTCGCGAGCGGCAGGAGCGCGAGGAGCGCAATCGAGAGCGGGGGGCTGCGCATGTGCGTCTCCTGGAGCGCGGGCTGGGCCGTGGGAGGGATCTGGAGAGAGATCTACAGAAGCAGCCTGCCCGTTCTCGCGAAGCAGGTCAATCCCAGCACGTCGCGGTTGACAGGCGGGCACACCCCTCCTATGATGATAATGTCGTCGCAACGCCAATCTGGAGGCGAGATATGAAGGGCGGACTCACCACGACCAGCGCACGCCCTGGCCCTCAGAAGCTCCAAGCCTCGAACGAGGCCGCAGCGCACCGCGCGGCCGACCAGTTTGCGAGCGGGCGCGAGTCGTTCTTCGGCGTTGACCTCTCGTCGACTCGCATCTTGCGTGGCCCAACCGTAGACCGACGCGCCGACGTGCTCAGGAGGATGGCCTGCACCGGTTGACCACGCCGCCCCTCCCCGTCGAGGCGCTCGGCTCTGACCACCCTCTGACGCAAGCCCTGCGAGGCCATCCAAGCCTGGATCTTCGCGAGGCTTCGTTGGAGGAGCTCTCGTTGCTGGCGTGGATCGCGCGCGCGTCTGGAGCCCCAACGCTCGCGGACGCGATCGCGGGGCAAGGTCGGCCTGCGACAGAGCCCGACGTCCTCGTCCGCGTCGCGGACCTGATCCGCAGGCTGGGATCCGATCTGGCGCCCTGGCGAGCGCTGTACACGCCGACACGACAGGACCTCGCGCTACGGCTCGTCTCGGTCGATCCGGAGCTCGCATGGAGGGTGGGCTCCCTCCTCCCGTCGGACAGCGCCTTCGACGCGCGGCTGGCTGGCCTGATCCTGGCTCAGGCGGACGCCGCGGGCCGCGCTGGGCTGCTGAGGTTCTTGAGCGGGGGCGAGTTGGGCTATCCAGGCTTGACGCAGAGCACAATGCCAACGGAGGCGCTCGGCGCGCTCCTCACGACAGGTTTGAACGACCCGGACGCCGAGGTGCGCAGCCAGGCGCTGGTGCTGGCGCACAACCTCGGGGCGCTCTCGCCGGCGCGTCCCGCCCTGGAGCGCGCCCTGGTGAGCGACGACGCGGTCACGCGAGAGGCGGCGATCGGGCTGCTCGGGCTGATCCCAGGGCCAGAGGCGCTGCAGCGGGTCGCCGAGATCGCCGCTGGCGCGAACGCATGGGAGGCCGCGGCTGCGGTGCGGGCCCTCGGACGGCGAGCGGACGCGCGGGAGGCGCTGATCACGCTGAGCGCCGACCCTCGACCGGAGATCCGCCGCGTCGTCGAGCGCGCCCTGAGGCTCCTGCCCCATGGATTTGGACCGACGGGGCCCGAGACGGCGACCTGAGGCGCCGCGCCCCGCTCACACCTCGATCTCCCGGGTTATACGCGTGGCCTCGCCAAGGTGAAGCTCATGCGTGCTGCTCCCCCGCTCCTCTCCCTGCTCCTCCCCGCGCTGATTCTGTCCACCTCCTGCCGATCCGACGACAAAGCCGGCCCCGGTGAGGATGCCGACGCCGACACCGACACCGACGCCGACACCGACACCGACTCGGACGCCGACTCGGACACCGACTCGGACACCGACTCGGACACGGACGCCGACGCCGCCCCCTGCGGCGCGTACACCGGCTTCGTGGACGGCGCCTCCTGGACCTGGCTCTACACGGCCGCCGACTACGACGGCTCCTACAGCATGGAGATCACCCGCATCTCCGGCGGCGAGGTCGAGGCGACCGTCACGTCCGAGACCTCGGGCACGGGCTACACCTACGAGAGCGAGGGCACCACCACCTATACCTGCGCCTCGGACGGCCTCTATCTGGAGGAGAGCTACACCGAGTATGTGACGGTGGCGAGCGGCTACAGCTACGAGGGGTGGAGCGACGTGACCTACAACGGCGACGCCTTCGTGCAGCCGAAGAGCCTGGGCGTCGGTGACGAGTGGGACGCCGACTGGACGTATACCGTCGAGACGGACAGCACCGAGCCCACCCGCTACGAGTACAGCTACCGCTACGCGGTCGAAGAAGAGGAGGATGTCTCGGTGCGCGCCGGGGACTTCACCGCGCTGCGCATCGAGGAGTCCAGCTACGGCAGCAGCTCCTGGGTGGCCCGCGACGTCGGGACGGTGCTGACGGACTACACGGAGCTGAAGAGCTATTCCAACTAGTGTATTTTAACACAGTACGGGCTCCCAGTCCCCCAGATGCGGCGGCGCCGCCTCCCAGCCGGCGCGCTCCACCGCCGCCCACATGCGCAGCGCCCGCCCCAGATCCACCGGCCCCACCGTCGGCCCCAGCTTGAGATCCGCCGCCACCAGCAGCGCCTCGGCGTGGCAGCCGGGCAGCCAGCGCGCGCCGTAGCGAGCCCGCAGCGCCGCCGCCTCCGGCCAGGGGGAGCGCCGCTCCAGCGGCCCCGCGTCGATCATCCCGCCGCCCAGCAGCAGGACGTCGCCCCGCGCCTCCATCCGCGCCCGCGCCGCCGCCTCGTCGAAGGCCCGCGGGAAGGAGTCGTCGATGACCACGGTCCCCGGCCGCAGGCGGGCGACGTCCAGGGCCACGCCGCCGCTGGTGGCGCCGAGGATCAGGTCGGCGCCCAGCAGATCGTCGTCCGCGCCTGCCACACGGGGGTCGGAGAGCAGCACGGCGGCGGGCTCGCCGAGGACGTGGCGGGCCAGCTCCAGCGTGGCCCGGCCGATGGATCCATAGCCGAGAACGCCGACCTTCAGGTCTGTCCACCGCCGCCCCGTCGCCAGGAGCACCCGACGCACGGTGCGGACCATGGCGACCACCGTGGCGGCGTGGCCGGTGGTGACGCGCTGATCGGGCCGCCCCAGCGACCGCGCGCAGAGCCCGGTGAGCGCCGGCAGCATCCCCGCCAGCGCCACCACGGGCGCGTCGCTGGACTGGATCGCCCGCGCCAACGCCGCCTCCAAGGCCGGTCCTGGGCGGAGGGCTCCCGCGTTCAGCGGCAGCAGCACCAGCTCCGAGCGCACCCGCTCCTCTCCCCGCCGCGCGTCCACCCGCTCCAGCAGGGTCGGCTCTGTGACGGGCAACACCACGCCGTCCGGCGCGTAGACGATCAGCGCCGCGTCCGGCGCCGCGAGCGCGCGCACCCTCGCCGAGAGCGGGCCGCCGACGCGCCCGACCAGCCCGCCGCCGTGCAGGTTCAAGGTCAGGCCGTCCGCCGCCAGCGCCCCCACCATCAGCTCGGTGCCCGTGGACGGCGCGGCGAAACGAAAGCGCGCCTCCGCCCAGTCCATCGACAGGCTCCCCCGCGGCAGGGGCAGGGCGTCCGGGTCCAGCCAGGTGAGGAAGTAGCGGCCCAGGCGCTCCAGCGCGTCCGCCCCGCCCACCGCCGCGGCGATCTCCGTCGGGTCGGTGTCCTCGTGGGCGGCCACAGCGGCGAAGGCCCGAGAGACCGCCTCGAAGCTCGCCGCTCCCCTCACCCGCACCGGCAGGCCGCGCGCCAGCGCTCCCACCACCTGCCCGCTCGGGTGCTCGGGCCCGGCGCGCCCGGAGAAGGCCGTCGCGACCACCACGTCGTCCGCCTCGGTCACGTCGCCGATCGCCTGGAAGAGGGCCGTGAGCAGCAGCACATAGGGGCTGCTCGCCCAGGCCCGCGCCCGCGAGCGCAGCCCGTCCAGCGCCCCCCAGCCCAGGTCGAGGTGGGCGGCCTGAAGCGGCTCCTCCGGCGCGGGGAGCTGGACCAGGTCTGCAAGGTTCTCCGCCCAGAAGCCCTCGTCGGGCCGGGTGCGCTCGTGCAGGGCCAGGTCGCGGAGCTGGACGGGCGGAGGGAGCTCCGGCGCGCGGCCACGCTGGAGCGCGTCATGGGAGCGGATCAGCTCCGACGCCAGCAACCAGAAGCTGTAGGCGTCGCTGGTGATGTGGTGCGCCACCAGGATCAGCGCGTGGCGCTCGGCCTCCAGCTTGCACAGGCGCACGCGGAAGAGCGGCCAGCGGTCCAGCGCGATCAGCGCCTCGCCCTCCTCCTCCCAGCGGCGCTCGAGCGCGCGGGCGCGGCTGGCGGGCGGGAGCGTCGAGAGGTCGTCGTACTGCAGCGCGAAGGGGGCGAGCGGGACGGGCTCCTGGAGCGGGCCGCGGCTGGTCTGGCGGTAGATGGTGCGGAGCTGCTCGTGGCGCGAGACGGCCAGGTCGAGGGCCTCGCGGAAGGCGGGCAGGTCCAGGCGGCCGTGGATGGGCAGAGAGGCACACCAGATCGGCGGGCGATCGGGGCGGCGGCGGTGGACGGTGAAGAAGCCGCGTTGGACGGGCGTGAGCGGGAAGGGGCCCGTGGCAGAAAAGGATAATGAATAAGGTCCGACCCCAGTTGCCCCAGCTGCCCCAGTTGCCGCCGGGCCGAGGGCGGCGGCGAGGGCGCCCAAGGTGCGGTGCTGGTAGACCAGCAGGGGGCGCAGCTCGAGGCCGATGCGGGCGCGGACGCGGTCGGCGACGGCGACGGCGCGCAGGGAGTCGCCGCCCAGGGCGAAGAAGTCCTGGTCGGGGCGCGGCGGGGCGGGCAGCTCCAGCACCTCCGCCCAGATGGCGGCCAGGGTGGCGTGGGATCCACTCACGGTAGGATCCGGCGCGGGCGGGCTGTCCTCCGCTGGCCGTCGCAGCAGGGCGGCCGTCGCGCGTCGGTCTACTTTGCCAGCCGGGTTTCGGGGTACGCGCTCCACCCAGCTCAGTCGGTTCGGGATCATCGGGGCGGGCAGGCGGCGCTCCAGCCAGGGGCGAAGATCGGCCTGCTGCGCCCCGGGTCGAGGCTCCAGGGCCACGCTCAGCCAGCCCTCCTCGTACACGGCGACGGCCTGGCGCACGGCGGGGTGCTCCAGCAGGGCGTGCTCGATCTCCGCCAGCTCGACGCGGTTGCCGCGGATCTGGACCTGGGTGTCGGCGCGCCCGACATAGACCAGCTCTCCCGCCGCGTCTCGCCGCGCGAGGTCTCCGGTGCGGTAGAGCCGCCCCAGGGTGGG
>CAZKWG010000436.1:0-6890 GCA_964556105.1 uncultured Enterobacterales bacterium
ACACGCTGGGCATGTTTCCCTACCCCTCGGGCGCTGGCCTGCACGTCGGTCACCCCGAGAGCTACACGGCGCTGGACATCGTCGCCCGCTACAAGCGCATGAAGGGCTTCGCCGTCCTGAACCCCATGGGCTTCGACGCGTTCGGGCTCGCCACCGAGCGCGCCGCCGTGCGCGAGGGGCGCCAGCCGGAGGTCATCAAGGAGGAGAACGTCGCCAACTTCCGGCGGCAGCTCAAGCGCCTCGGGTTCTCCTACGACTGGAGCCGCGAGGTCGACACCTCGAAGCCCGACTACTACCGCTGGACGCAGTGGATCTTCCTGAAGCTCTGGGAGAAGGGGCTGGCCTACCTCGCTGAGGTGCCGGTCAACTGGTGCCCCGCCCAGGGCACGGTGCTGGCCAACGAGGAGGTCGTCGACGGCAAGTACGTCGAGACCGGCGATCCGGTCGAGCGCCGCCTGATGAAGCAGTGGATGCTGAAGATCACGGCCTATGCCGACCGACTGGTCGAGGACCTCGACGGCCTGGACTGGCCGGTCGGCGTCCTCGAGATGCAGCGCCAGTGGATCGGCCGCTCCGAGGGCGCCGAGGTGCGCTTCCACGTCGCCGACCACGACGCCTCCTTCATCGTCTTCACCACCCGGCCCGACACCCTCTTCGGCGCGACCTACTGCGTGCTGGCGCCGGAGCACAGCCTGGTCGGCGCGCTGACCACCAAGGACCGCAAGGCCGAGGTGGAGGCCTACGTCTCGGTGGCGCGGAACCGCTCCGACATGGAGCGCCAGATCGCCGCCGACAAAGAGAAGTCCGGCGTGTTCACGGGCTCCTACGCCATCAACCCGGTGAACGGCGAGCGCATCCCCATCTGGGTCGCCGACTATGTCCTCATGGGCTACGGCACCGGCGCCATCATGGCCGTGCCCGCCCACGACGAGCGAGACCACGCCTTCGCGACCCGGTTCGGCCTGGAGATCCGCCCGGTCTACCAGCCGGACGGCAAGGCGTGGGACCCCCAGCAGGAGGCCATGCCCGGCGACGGCACGGCCATCAACTCCGGCCCCTTCGACGGTCTGCGCGTCGCCGCGTTCAAGAAGGCCATCCTCGACTGGCTGGAGACCGCCGGGCTCGGCACACGAAAGATCAACTACAAGCTGCGCGACTGGCTCTTCTCTCGCCAGCGCTACTGGGGTGAGCCCTTCCCCGTCGTCCACTTCGAGGACGGCACCTACACCCCCGTGGACACGGGCGACCTGCCCGTCCTCCTGCCCGAGCTCGCCGACTTCCGTCCCACCGCCGACGGTCAGCCCCCCCTGGCCCGCGCCGAGGACTGGATGAAGACGGCGTATCAGGGCCGGCCCGCGCGCCGCGAGACCAACACGATGCCGCAGTGGGCGGGATCCTGCTGGTACTACCTGCGCTACATGGACCCCCACAACACCGAGCTGCCCTTCGATCCGGCGGCCGAGCGCTACTGGGGTCCGGTGGACCTGTACATCGGCGGCGTCGAGCACGCCGTCCTGCACCTGCTCTACGCCCGCTTCTGGCACAAGGTGCTCTACGACTGCGGCCTGGTCCACACCAAAGAGCCGTTCACCCGCCTGTTCAACCAGGGGATGATCCTGGCCTTCTCCTACCGGGAGACCAGCGGCAAGTACCATCACCCCGACCACGTCGAGCAGCGCCAGGGCAAGCCGGCGCGCATGGTCTCCGCCCACACCCAGGAGGAGGTCGAGACCGAGTGGTACGTCACCGGCACCGACACGCCCGTCGAGCAGCGCTTCGGCAAGATGGGCAAGTCCCTGAACAACGTCACCGACCCGCTCGACGTCGTGGCGAGGTACGGCGCCGACACGCTGCGCATGTACGAGATGTTCATGGGCCCGCTCGAGCAGGTCAAGCCCTGGCAGACCAGCGGCTGCGAGGGGATCTACCGCTTCCTCTCCCGCGTCTGGCGCCTCTTCGTCGATGAGCAGACCGGCGAGACCCGCCCCTTCGGCGAGACCACGCCCGAGGTGCGCCGCGCCCTGCACCTCGCGCTCAAAGAGACCGAGGAGGGTATCGCCGATCTGCGCTTCAACACGCCGATCTCGAAGATGATGGAGCTGGTCAACGCCTGCAAGGGCGAGCCGCCCGCGCGGGCCGAGAGCGAGGCCTTCATCCTCATGCTCTCCACCTACGCCCCGCACCTGGGCGAGGAGCTGTGGGCGCGATTCGGCCACGAGCGCACCCTCTGCTACGAGCCCTGGCCCGACCACGACCCCGCCGCCCTGGTCTCGGAGACCGTCGAGATCGCCATCCAGGTCCTCGGCAAGCTGCGCGGCACCGTCCAGCTCCCGCCCACCGCCGACAAGGCCACCATGCTGGCGGCGGCGAAGGCCAACGCCGGCGTCGCGAAGTGGCTGGAGGGCAAGGAGATCGTCAAGGAGATCGTCGTGCCCGGCCGGCTGGTCAACTTCGTCGTGAGGTGAGGCGAGGATAGGGGTCAGGCAAGGACGATAGGGGTCAGGCAATGCGTTATGCGTTACTCCTCCTGCCCTCCGCTTGCGCCGCCGCTCCCCCCGCCCCCTGGGCCCCAGGCGACCTGATCTACGAGCAGATCGGCCTCTCCAGCGGCACCATCGGCGAGTCCGCGCTGATCGTCGGGCCGGACGGCACCTCCGTCCTCCTCGACGTCGGCAACGACCGGCACGCCGACGAGGTCACCGACGCCGTCCTGCGGCATCTCGGCGTGGCGCGCGTGGACTGGATCGTGCTGACCCACTTCCACGCCGACCACATCGGCGCGGTGGACGAGCTCGCGCTGGAGGTGACCGAGGCCGTGATCACCCGCGGACCCTACGATCTGGACCCGGCGGACGCGAACGTCGGAGAGGTCGAGGAGCTCGCGGAGCACCGGAAAACACGTACCTTTCTCGACCTGTGCACGGGCGAGGTCGGCGCCCCCGACGACATCCGAGCCGAGGGCGGCCCCTGGCCCGCGTCGAGCTGCCCAGGCCTCGACACGGACGAGGCCACGATCCCGCTCGGAGAGGGCGCCGCGCTGCGCGTCCTCGTCGCCAACGGCTTCGCGCTGGGCGGGAGATCCATGGATATTGAAATCGATGAAAACGCCCGCAGCCTGGGCGGCACGCTACGCTGGGGCCCCTTCGTCGCCTGGTGGGGCGGCGACCTGAGCGGCGGCGGCAAAGACACGCCCGATGTCGAGGGATGGCTGGCGGAGCCCCTCCCCGACGAGGTGCTGCCCGACGTGAACCTCGCCCACCTCTCCCATCACGGCATCTCCTCGAGCACGTCCGAGCGCTGGGTCGAGCGCATCTTCGGGAGCGGGGACCACAACGCGCTGGTCGGCGCCACGGGGGCCTACCTCGACGCGCCGAGCGAGGAGGCCCTCGAGGCCGTGTCGGGCCACCTCGGGGGAGGCCGGGTCTGGGTGACGGAGACCGGGGCGCTGGCTGGAGACGACGCGCAGATGGTCGTCGCGCACGGCTCCGTGCTGACGCGGGTGCAGGACGGCGGCGCGATCTACAGCGTCGAGGCCGGGGACACGACGCTCACCTTCGAGACCTCCGCGGACGGCGGTTGAGCATAACGCATAACGCATTGCCTGACCCCTACTCCTACTGGTCCAAAAGGCCAGCTGGCTCGTATCCCTCCTCCAGGACCCCGCTCCCAGGGTAGTCCGGCCGTATACGTGGTAGGTTCCTCAGGTGCAGCCCCTCGCCGTGAGCCGCTCGGTCCTGCTGGCCTCCAGCCCGGAGGAGGTCTGGCCCATGCTGGTCGAGACCGACCGGTTGAACCGGCTCATCGGTCTCGCGCCCGTGAGCTATCACCCCGTGGATCGAGCGGCGGCGGCCACCGGCGCGCGGCTGGTCGGCGAGACCATCTCCGGCGGCTTCCACGTCCGCTACGAGGAGCTGCCCTACGCCTGGACATGGCCGCGGCGCTTCGGCGTGCTCCGCCGCTACCGCGGTGGACCGCTGGCCTGGCTCTCGGTGGACTTCGCGCTGGAGCCCAGGCCCGGCGGGACGACGCTCACCGTCACCTTCGAGTGCCAGCCACGGCTGATGGTCCTGCGACCCATCGCCTGGTTGAACCTCCAGAAAGCCGCCGCGTCGATCACCGGCCTCGGCCTGCAGATCGACGCGCACGTCCGCCAGCAGGGCCCGAACCCCTACGCCGAGCCCGTCTCCCCCAGCGACGCGAGCGCCATCGAGCGCGCCGTGGCCGCCCTGATCACGCGCAGGGTGCGGCCCGAGCTCGCCGCCCGCATCGGCCTGCACCTCCGCGCCGCCCCCGACGCCGACTGCGTCCGCATCCGCCCCTTCGCCCTCGCCGACGCCTGGGGTGAGCCGCGCCGCGAGGTGCTGGCCGCCTTCCTCCACGCCGTCACCGCCGGCCTGGTGGAGCTGCGCTGGTCGATCATCTGCCCGAGCTGCGTGACCCAGAGCGAGGCCGTCGCCGCGCTGGCCGAGCTGGGTCCCGAGGGCCACTGCGAGCTGTGCGACATCCGCTACGGCATCTCGCTGGACGAGGCGGTCGAGGCCACCTTCTTCCCGAACCCGTCCCTGCGCGTCGTCCCGCCCCAGCTCTATTGTATGGCCGGCCCGGGGCGCACCCCACACGTCCTGGTCCAGGCGAACATCGATCCCGGGTCCGAGCAGACCCTGGACGTGCCCATGAGCGCCGAGCGACTGCGCCTCTTCGTCCGCGGCGGCGCGCGCGCGAACCTGACGCTCAGCGCGGACGGGCCCGAGCAGGTCGAGGCCTGCTTCGACGACCAGACGCTCTCGCCGGAGACCCTGGTGGTGCGCCCAGGCGGTCGCCTCCGCGTCACCAATCAGGGCGAGGAGACGCGCCACGTCAAGCTGGAGCGCCCGGTCTTCCTCGAGGGCGCCGCGTCCGCGCACGAGGTCTCCACCTTGCCGGAGTTCCGCGCGCTCTTCGCCAAGGACATCCTCAAGCCCGGCACGCCGCTCAAGGTCACGCGCGCCACGATCCTGTTCACCGACCTCACCGGATCCACGGCTCTCTACGCCGATCTCGGCGACGCGGCTGCCTTCCGCATCGTCGATGACCACTTCGACCTGCTGCGCGAGGCGGTCGCCGGCGGCGGCGGCACGCTGATCAAGACCATGGGCGACGCCGTCATGGCCGCGTTCACCGACGAGCGCGCCGCCATACGCGGAGCCCTGGCCTGCCAGCGTCGCTTCGAGCGCTTCCGCGAGGGCTCGACCGTCGGCGGGCGCGTGGCCCTGAAGATCGGCCTGCACAGCGGCCCTTCGTACGTCGTCACCGCCAACGGCGCGCTGGACTACTTCGGCCAGACCGTCAACGTCGCCGCCCGCCTGCAGGGCTTCGCCAGCGGGGGCGAGGTCGTCCTGGAGGCGCGCGTCTGGGAGTCGCTCTCGGCCGAAGAGCGCGCTGGCTTCGTCGCCTCCCCTCCCGTCTCCGTCGTCGTCCGCGGCATCCCGGATCCCATGCGCCTGGTGCGCCTGACGACGACGAGCCTGCGCACGGAGTCGCCATGACCGCCCCCACCCCGGACCTGCTCGGCAGGGTCTCGAGCGAGCTGAAGCTGCCCCGCGCGGGCGTAGACGCCGTCGCCCGCCTGCTCGACGAGGGCGCGACGGTGCCCTTCATCGCCCGCTACCGCAAGGAGGCGACGGGCGGGCTGGACGAGGCGCAGATCCGCGCCGTCGAGGAGCGCCGCGCCTACGTGGCCGAGCTGGAGGAGCGCCGCGCCACCATCCTCGACGCCCTCGCCGAGCAGGGGAAGCTCACCCCAGAGCTGCGCCAGTCCCTGCTCAGCGCGCCGACCAAGGCGATCCTCGAGGACCTCTGGCTGCCCTTCCGGCCAAAGCGCCGCACCCGCGCCACCATCGCCCGCGAGAAGGGGCTGGAGCCGCTCGCCCTGCACATCCTCTCCCAGCCGGAGCGCGCCGACGTGCCGAGCCTCGTGGCCCGCTTCGTCGCCCCGGACAAGGGGGTGGAGGACGCCGCCGCCGCGCTGGCCGGCGCCCGCGACATCGTGGCCGAGCGCGTCGCCGAGCGCGCCGACCTCCGCGCCCTGGCCCGCGAGGCGATGCGCCAGCAGGGACAGGTGGTCTCCAAGGTGGTCCCGGCCAAAGCCAAGGAGCCCACCCGCTTCAACCAGTGGTATGAGCACCGCGAGCCCGTCGCCACCATCCCGAGCCACCGCTACCTGGCGATGCGCCGCGGCGAGGAGGAGGAGGTCCTGCGGGTCAGCCTGGAGGTGGACGACGACCGCCTGATCGGAGCCATCCTCTCCCGCCTGAGCCACCGCCCGCGCAGCCCGCTGGGACCCGAGCTGCTGGCCGCCGTGCAGGACGGCTACAAGCGCCTGTTGATGCCGAGCATCGAGAGCGAGGTCGCCGCGGCGCTCAAGGAGCGCAGCGACCAGGCCGCGGTCGTGGTCTTCGCCCAGAACCTGCGCAGCCTGCTCCTCGCCGCGCCCTTCGGCGGGAGGCCCGTGGTGGGGATCGACCCCGGCCTGCGCACCGGCTGCAAGCTGGCCGCCATCGACGCCACCGGCCGCGTGCTCGGCCACGCCACCGTCTACCCACACACCGGCGGCGAGAGCGCCGCCCGCGCCCCGCGCGAGCTGGTCGCCTTCGTCCAGCGCCACAAGCCCGACGCCATCGCCATCGGCAACGGCACCGCCGGCCGCGAGACCGAGCGCTTCGCCCGCGACGCCCTGCAGCAGGCCGGCCTCACCCTGCCCGTCCTCTCCGTCAGCGAGGCCGGCGCCAGCGTCTACAGCGCGTCCGAGCTCGCCCGCGCCGAGCACCCCGACCTCGACCTCACCGTGCGCGGGACCCTGAGCATCGCCCGCCGCCTGCAGGACCCGCTGGCGGAGCTGGTGAAGATCGACC
>CAZKWG010000437.1:0-6875 GCA_964556105.1 uncultured Enterobacterales bacterium
GCCCGCGCGCTGATGGCCTGGACGGACTTCCTCCTGGCCCGCGCCCTGCACGGCGAGCCCTGCGGCGCCCCCCTCTCCGAGTACCGCTCGCGCGCCGCGAAGCTCTCGGACGACGCGGAGATCGCCTACGTGAACAGCCTGACGGGCCCCCTCTGCGGCGTGGACCTGGGCGCGCCCGTCTCGGACGGCGTGGCCTGGCGCGTGCGGGTCGACAGCGACGTCCCCATCGCCGAGGTCGCCCTCTCCTGCCCGGCGGGGAACCAGCGCCAGACGCTCAGCGGCTCGGACACGGTGGCGCGCTTCAACGCGACCCCGGGCCAGTGCACGCTGACCCTGGAGGGCGCGGTGCCGCTGGTCGCGAAGGTCAACGTCCCCGCCACGGGCGGCGACGCGCGCTGCACGGTGCGCGGCGGGCGGATGTCCTGTAGCTGAGCTCCTCTCCCGCCTACCGCTCCGGCGCCCGCACCCCGAGCTGGTCCATCATGAAGGCGAGGTTCTCCGCGGTCTGGGCGATCTGATCGTCCAGCGCCGCGGCGCCGAGGTGACCGGAGTCCGAGGCGACCTTGAGCAGGATGGGCCGGGCGTCCTCGGGCGCGCGGCCGGTGGCCTCGAGGAGGCGGGCGAAGAGCTTGCGGGCGTGAACGGGGTCGGTGCGGGCGTCGTTCTGGCTGGCGGTGAGCAGGACGGCGGGCGCGTCGAGGCCCTCGGGCACGTTGTGGTAGGGCGAGTACGCCAGGATGTGCGGGAACATCTCCGGGTCGTCGGGGCTGCCGTACTCCTGGGTCCAGATGTTGGCGATGCCGAAGTGGTGGAAGCGCAGCATGTCCGTCAGCGGCACCTGGCAGAGCACGGCGCGGAAGAGCTCGGGCGCCTGCGTCATGGCCGCGGAGACCAGCAGGCCGCCGTTGCTGCCGCCGGCGATGCCGAGGCGCCCCGGGCGGGTGATGCCCGCGTCGATGAGCCAGCGCGCGGCGGCGAGGAAGTCGTCGAAGACGTTCTGTTTGCGCTCGCGCATCCCCGCCTCGTGCCAGGCGGCGCCGAACTCCCCGCCGCCGCGCAGGTTGGGCAGGGCCAGGACGCCGCCGGACTGCACCCAGAGGGCGTAGGTGGTGGCGAAGACGGGCAGGCGCGAGATGTTGAAGCCGCCGTATCCGGTGAGGTAGACGGGGTTGTCGCCGTTGCGCCTCAGCGAGCCCTGGTAGACCAGGAACATGGGGACGCGCGTCCCGTCCTTGCTGGTGTACCAGACCTGCTCGGTGACCATGCCCTCGGTGTCGAGGGCGATGGGCGTGCGGTGGATCAGCGTCAGCGTGCGCTCGTCGGGGTCGTAGCGGTACTCCGAGGCCGGGATGGTGAAGGACTGAAAGGAGATCCGCACCTCGGGCCGGCTCCAGAAGCCCGAGACAGAGGCGGTGCCCACCCCGGGGAGGGGCACATCGTGCAGGTGCCGACCGGAGAGATCATGGACGGCGATGCGCGTGTGGGCGGCATGCTGGTAGACGGCGTAGAGTCGGCCGCCTACGCCGATGAGCTGGCTCAGCGTGTCCTCGGGGTGCTCGGGGATGAGCTCGGTCCAGCGGCCGCGCTCTGCCGCCTGCGTCGGGGCGACCATGACGCGGTAGCGGGGGGCGCCGAAGTCGGTGTGCACCACGAGCCGGTCGTCCAGCACCATCGGGTGGTAGTCGGCGTCCAGGCCCTCGGTCAGCTCGACGGGGGGGCCGCCGCTCCAGAGGTCCTGCAGCGCGATCTGGACCTTGTAGAACTCGCTGCGCTGCAGCAGCAGCCACTGGCCGTCCTCGCTGACCTGGGCGAAGTGGTAGCGCTCCTTGACCTGCGTGTCCTGGTAGATGAGCTTGTCCTCGGAGGCGTCGGTGCCGAGCGCATGAAACCAGACGCGATGCCAGTAATGTTCGTCGCCGGGGGCGACCTCGCCGGGCTGAGGCTTGGACGAGTAGTAAAAGCCTGAGTTGTCGTGCCGCCAGGACACCATGCCCTGCTTCTGGCCGCGCAGCCGGTCCGGGAGCAGGGTCATGGTCTGCAGGTCCAGCACGCGCACGACGGGGTTCTCGTCGCCGCCGCGCGCCACGCCGTAGGCCAGATAGCGCGCGTCCGGCGAGGCCCAGGAGCCGCTCAGCGTCTCGGTGCGCTCCCAGGTGTTCGGGTCCAGGATGACGCGCCCCTCGGCCCCCGGTCGCTCGCGCAGCCAGAGCGCCCACTTGTCCTGCTCGGCCCGGCGCGTGGAGTACCAGGCGTGTTGGGAGCGAAGGCTGGGGCTGTCAGGGGTCTGGTCGTCGAAGCGCCAGAGGGCGCTCAGGCGGCTGTTCAGCCAGTCGTGCTGGGGGAGGGCGCGGATGCGCGCGGTGGCGATCTCCGTCCAGCGCTGCTGCCAGGCGAGCACGTCCGGGTCAGCGCCGGGCTCGAGCCAGCGGAAGGCGTCGCGGACGGGGACGCCGAAGATCTCTTCGACGTGGTCGGCCGCGCGAAGCGGGGGGACGGCACCCATGGAATCACCTCGTGCGGTCCCAGGTAACGTTGTGGTGACATGGCGGTTATGGTTGTGAAGGGGGTGCTGTGGACTCGAAGCTGCCCACCGCCGGACCATCTCGGAGGCGCCTGCTCCAGGCGGGCCTGATCGGAGGTGCTGTGCTCGCCGTCGCGGGGCTCGCCCTCCCCGGTGGGCCGCGGGGTGCGTCGGCGGGGCCGCTGCAGGTGCTCAGCCCCGAAGAGCTCGCGGTGGTCGCCGCCATCGCCGAGCGGCTCTGTCCCGGTGGCGGAGGGGGGGCCGGAGGCAAGGGGCTGCCGCCCGCCTCGGCCATCGGCGTCGCGGAGAAGGTCGACGCCTTCCTGGCGCTGGCCGACCCCTGGACGCAGGCCGATCTGAAGAAGCTCCTCCTGATCTTCGAGAGCGCCTGGGGCGGGCTGCTCCTGGAGGGGCGGATCACGGCGTTCACCGCGCTCAGCCCGGCCGAGCAGGACGCGACCCTGGAGAGCTGGCGGCGCAGCTCGCTGTCGCTGAAGCGCTCGGGCTACGCCGCGCTGCGGGCGATCATCGTCACCCGCTACTGGTCGGACCCGGCCATCTACCGCTTCACCGGCTATCCGGGGGCGCCGAGCGTCTGGAAGGGGCGTCCATGAGCGGGATGATCACGGCGGGACGGGACCTGCTGACCAGCCAGACCTTGAGCTGCGACGTGGCCGTGATCGGCTCGGGCGCGGGGGGCGCGGTGGTGGCGGCCGGGCTCGCTGAGCGTGGGCTCTCGGTGATCATGCTGGAGGAAGGCGGCGCCTATTCGCGCAAGCAGTTCTCCCTCGAGGAGGCCGACGCCTACACGCGCCTCTACCAGGAGCAGGGCCTGCGCGAGACGGCCGACGGGGCCATCGCCATCCTCCAAGGGCGCAACCTGGGCGGCGGCACCACGGTCAACTGGACCACCTGCTACCGCACGCCGGCCCGCATCCTGGAGCACTGGCGGCAGGTGCACGGGATCGCCGGGCTGTCCGAGGCCGAGCTGGCCCCGTACTTCGAGGCGGTCGAGGAGCGCCTGCACATCCACACCTGGGAGGAGATCCCGCCGAACGCCAACAACGAGATCGAGCTGGAGGGCGCGAAGGCCCTGGGCTGGGAGGCGGCGAAGACCCGGCGCAACGTGCATCGCTGCGCGAACAGCGGCTACTGCGGGCTGGGCTGCCCCATGGACGCCAAGCAGGGCATGCACCTGACCTACCTGCCGGACGCGATGGCGGCGGGGATGAACGTCTACGCCGACGTTCGCGTCGATCGCGTCGAGATGAAGGGCGGGCGCGCCGTGGCCGTTCATGGTCGGGTGATGGACCGCGAGCGCCACCGCCCGACCGAGGTGGAGCTCACGGTGAAGCCGCGGGTGGTGGTCGTGGCGGGCGGGGCGATCAACTCCCCGGCGCTGCTGCTGCGCTCCGGCGTCAACCCGAACGGCCGGGTGGGGATGCGCACCTTCCTGCACCCGGTGGTGGCGGCGATCCCGCGCTTCGATCGCCTCATCAACGGCTTCGCCGGGGCGCCGCAGTCGGCCGCCAGCCACCAGCACATCGATCGAGGGGCGGACAAGGTGGGCTTCTTCATCGAGGTTGCCCCGGTCTTCCCCCTCACGGTCAGCCTGGGCGGGAGCTGGTTCGGCGCGGAGCACCGGGAGATCATGGCGCAGCTCCCCCACATCGGCCTGCTCATCGCCCTCTCGGTGGACGGGCTCCTGCCGGGCGACGAGGGCGGACAGTTGCGCCTGGAGCGCGATGGGCGGTTGCGCCTGGACTATCCGGTGAGCGAGGCGCTGCAGGAGTCCTTCCGGGCCTCCCACGAGGCGCTGGCGCAGCTCGGCTTCGCGGCGGGGGCGAAGGAGGTCTGGACCACCCACGCCCGCCAGGACGTGGCGCTGCGATCGAAGGACGAGATCGGCCGGCTGGCCTCGCTGCCGTATGGCGCCGCCGAGCACGGGATCTTCTCCGCCCATCAGATGGGCGGCTGCGCGATGGGCGGCGACCCGAAGCAGAGCGTCGTGGACAACGAGCACCGCGTGCGCGAGACCGAGAACCTCTTCGTCGTGGACGGGTCGGTGCTGCCGACCGCGCTGGGGGTCAACCCGTCCGAGACCATCTACGGGCTCGCGCATCGGGCGCGCGACTTCGTCGCCAGCGCGGTATAGCGAGAGTCTCGCGGAGGAGTCACCATCCCGCTCGATCCTGCCGTGCGCCGCGCCGCTATCGCCTCTCTGCTGGTCGGGCTCTCGCTGAGGGCGGCGCGCCTGTGGGAGGCTCCTCAGGTCGATCCACTCTACGCGATCAACCTGCTGGACAGCGCCTTCTACGACCAGATGGCGACGTCCATCCTGGCGGGTGAGGGGGCCTCGGAGGGGCCCTTCCTGATGGCGCCGCTCTACGGCTACTTCCTCGCCGCCATCTATGCGCTGAGGGAGGCGCTGGGCTGGGAGGGGCCGGGCCTGGTGTTCGCCGTGCAGGGGGCGCTGGGGGCGGCGACGGCGGGCATGGCGGCGCTGCTCGGCGGGCGCGCAGGCGGCAGGGTCGGAGCCTGGACGGCGGGGCTGCTCACGGCGGTCTACCCTGTGGCCATCCTCTACGACGGGAAGCTGCTCAGCGTCACGCTGGCGACGACGCTGGCGACGCTGGGCGCGCTCGGCCTGGTGCGCCTCTGGGATCGGCTGGGCCAGGGAGAGGCGGCGCGCAGCCTGGCACTGGGCACCGGGCTCGCGCTGGGCTTCGCGACGCTGGCGCGCGGTAACCTGTTGATATCATTGCCTTTTGTGCTCTCTCTGCTGGGCTGGCGGGCCGCGCGTGCGCCCGGCGGAGGGCTGGCCGCGGCGCTGCTGGTCCTGGGCATGATGGCCCCGCTCTCCTGGTCCTTCGCGCACAACGCCGCGCAGGGCAGCCCGGCGCTGGTCAGCGTGAACGGCGGCGTGAACCTGTACCGCGGCAACAACCCCTACTTTGTGGACGACGCGGTCGAGCCCTTCCGGCTCCCCGCCGAGCGAGACGCGTTGGCCCAGCGCTCTCGGCTGGTCGCCTCCATCGCCGTGGACCGCGCGCTCACCCCGCGGGAGGCCGACCAGTACTGGACCGGGCGCGCCCTGGCCTACTGGCGCTCCGACCCGCTGCGCTACGTCTCGCTGTTTCTGCGCAAGACGACGCAGGTGCTGGGCTGGCGCGAGATCGGCGACAACATCGACCACGAGGATCTGCTGCGGCAGAGCCGGGTGCTGGGGTGGATCCCGCCGCTCTATGGTCCGATGGTGGCGCTGGCGCTGGTGGCGCTGGTGGCTCGGACGCGGAGCCGCGAGCGGCGGCTTCAGGACGCGCCGCTGGTCGTGCTGTTGCTGACCGGCGTGGGCAGCGTCGCGCTCTTCTTCGTCGTGGCGCGCTATCGGCTGCCCTTCGTGCCGCTCTGGGCGACCTTCGCCGGGGCGGGTCTGGCCGCGGGCCTGGAGCTCCTCCGGTCCGGTGAGCGGGCTCGGGCGGCGCGCGGCGCGGTCGCGGTCCTCGCGCTGGGGGCCCTGCTCGGCCTGTCGCCGCTCTCGGCGGTCTTCCCCTGGAACTGGCTGGCGCCGGCGAACCCGCGGCCCGAGTGTCTGATCGACCCGCACGTCCTCCGCTCTCCCGACGTCGAGAACGGCTACCGCCTGGCCTTCGACGCGATGATGCAGGGGCGCACCGTCGAGGCCGAGCAGCAGGTGCGCGACGTGACCATCCGCGATCCCGGCCACACCCCGGCGGGCGTCGTGTACGCCTACCTGTTGATGCAGCGGGGCGAATTCGCCGCGGCGGCGACCGAGGCCGCGCGGGTGGCGAAGGTCGATCCATGCGAGGAGAAGGCCTGGTTCAATCTCGGGAACGCGCTGCTCCGCCAGGGCAGGCTCCAGGCCGCCCTCGGCGCCCTGCACAAGGCGACCGAGCTGGACCCCTACGACACGGCCTCGATGACGGCGCTCGGCCAGGCCTGGCTCGCCGTGGGCCGTGAGGTGGAGGCGAGGAAGGTGCTGCAGTTCTCCGTGCGCTGGGACGCCGAGGACTGGCAGGCGCGCGCGCTGCTGGCGAGGGTGACGCTGAAGGAGGCGAAGCCGAACGAGGCGGCGAAGCTGCTGGACGAGGCGCTGCTGCTCAACCCGGACGAGATCGATCTCTGGGCGCTGCGCGGCCTCGCGGCCCTGGGCCTGGGCGATCTGGAGGGCGCGGAGACGGCGCTGATCCAGGGCGAGGCCACGCAGCGCAAGCACCCCGACAGGCCCACCGATCCCATCCTGGACGCGCTGCGCAAGGCCATCGACGCGCCGCTCCGGATGCCGGACAAGATGGAGCTGGTGGCGAAGCCGAGGCCCGGGATCGGGCCGTGA
>CAZKWG010000438.1:0-6870 GCA_964556105.1 uncultured Enterobacterales bacterium
CAGCTCACGCGCCGATCTCCGCCTCGACCGGCGCCGGCTGCATCAGCGAGCCGCGCAGCCGGGTCTCCCGCCGCAGGACGCGCGCCGAGGTCGGGTCCAGCCCCAGCGCGCCGAGCACCTCGTTCGGGCGGGCCGAGGGGCCGTCGCCCGCGACCAGCTCCACGTCCACGCTGGCGATGCCGTCGCGGACGGGGCCAGGTATGACGGAGCGGATCAGCGGGCGAAGGTCCACGATCTTCCGCTCGCCCTCCTTGCCGCGACGCTCCACCGGCCAGCGCTCCGCGCCCAGCAGGCGCTCGGCCGCCGCCTCGAGCCCGCCCTCGGGCAGGGCGCTCTCCTCGACGAAGAAGCTGTAGCAGGCGCCGGTGACCTGGCTCATCAGGCTGGGGGCGTTGATCGGGAGCTCCGCGACGCTGAGCACCAGGAAGCCCTCGGGGGCGGTGGCCGTCAGGCGGGCCAGCAGATCCTCGGCCCGCACGCGCTCGCGCAGGAGGACGTCCATGTAGTCGGCGACGCTCTCCTCCCCGACGGGGTGCGCGGAGGCGAAGGCCAGCCGGGGCAGCGGGTGGAAGCCCTCCGAGTACGAGATCGGCGCCTTCGCCCTGCGGATCGTGCGAATCCAGGCGCTGAGCGCCTCCAGGTGGGAGACGAAGCGCGCCTCCCCCTGATAGCCCACGCGGAAGACCAGGCGCTGCACGGGCGGCGGCTCGGTGATCATCCGGGCCGGAGGCGCGCTCGGGTTGTTGTTCGGGCTGACCACCTCCTGGCGAGGGTGCCGCTCGGCCCAGTCTTTCTCCGCCTTCCGGCCGGCGATGTTGTCCCGCAGCATGGACGCGCAGAGCGGGCGCTCGTGGTCGATGACGCCGCAGCGGTGGCACTTGGAGTGGCGGCAGTCCTGCGCGTGCTCCAGCACCAGGGCGCGCTTCCAGTCGTCCACGAACCACTGCTTGTCCATGAGGATGTCGATGTGGTCCCAGGGCAGACGCGCGTCCAGCGCGCGCTCGCCGAGCAGCTCGGCCGGGCTCAGGCCGGTCTCCTCGAGCGCGTCCATCCAGATGCCGACCCGGCGGTGCTCGTCCCAGGCGTCGAAGCGTGCGCCGCGGCGCCAGGCGGCCTCGATGAGATCGCCGGAGCGGCGGTCGCCGCGCGAGACGAGGCCCTCCAGGAAGGTCTCGTCGGAGTGGTGGCGGCCGAACTTGATGTTCGGGTTGCGCCGGAAGACCTGGCCCAGGATGTCCTGCCGACGCCCTGTCTCGGCCATGTCGATCTGGGCGGCCCACTGGAAGGGCGTAAAGGGCTTGGGCACGAAGGTCGAGACCCCGGTGTGGACCTTGGCCCGCCGGTTGTGGCGGCGGCCGACGTCCAGCACGCGCAGGGTCAGATCGGCGATGGCCTCGATGTCGTCGTCGCGCTCGGTGGGCAGGCCGATCATGAAGTAGAGCTTCACGTGGTCCCAGCCGCGGGCGTAGGCCTCCGTCGCCATGTTCAGCAGATCGTCGTCGGGGATCCACTTGTTGATGAGCGCGCGCAGGCGCGGGCTGGCGGCCTCGGGCGCGAAGGTGAGCCCCGTCCGGCGGATGCCGGCGACCATGTCCGCCAGCTCGACAGAGAACGAGTCCAGGCGCAGGCTGGGCAGGGAGATGCTCACCCGCTCCGGCGCGGCGCGGTCCACCGCCTGCTTCACCAGCCCCCGCACCTGGCTGTAGTCGCAGGTGGACAACGAGACCAGGCTGACCTCCTCGTAGCCGGTGCGCTCCAGGGTGCGGGCCATGAGCTGGTCCACGTTCTCCAGCGTGCGCTCGCGAACGGGGCGGGTGGTCATGCCCGCCTGGCAGAAGCGGCAGCCCTGCGTGCAGCCGCGCAGGACCTCCAGGCTGACGCGGTCATGGACCTGCTGGGTAAACGGTACGATGTAGTCGACGGGGAAGGTCGCGCCGTTCAGATCGCGAGCGATCCGCTTGCGAATCCGGGGAGCGTCGATGCTGGGCAGCACCCGCCCGTCGCGGAGCGTCTCCGTCGGGTACAAGGCAGGGACGTAGACGCCCGGGATGGTCGCCAGGGCGTGCAGCCGGTCGCGGCGACCCCGCACCGAGCGCAGCACGTCGGCGATCTCGATGACGATGTCCTCGCCGTCGCCGATGACGAAGAAGTCCATGAACGGCGAGAGCGGCTCGGGGTTGAACACCGCCGGGCCGCCGGCGAAGGTCAGCGGGTGCCCCTCCTCGCGATCGCGCGTGCGCAGCGGGATGCCCGAGAGGTGGAGGATGTTCAGGATGTTCGTGTAGGTCAGCTCGCTCTGCAGCGTGAAGCCGATGCCGTCGAAGACGTCGAGGGTGTCCTTGCTCTCCAGCGCGAACAGCCGGAGGCCGTGCTCGACCAGCAGGCGCTCCATGTCGCGACCGGGCGCGTAGACGCGCTCGGCGCCCACGCCGTCCAGGCGGTTCAGGATCGCGTAGAGGATGTGCAGGCCGAGGTTGCCCAGCCCGAGGTCGTAGAGGTCGGGGAAGGCCAGCGCGATGCGCACCCTCGCGTCGGGCTTGTGGACGGCGTTCACCTCGGTCCCGAGGTAACGACTGGGCTTCTCGACCCGGGGCAGGAGCCTGGGCAGGATGTGCGCGAGGTTCACGTCGGCGTCCTCTTGTCAGTTCCGCGGCGCTATCCCCCAGCGCCAGGCTGGGGGATGGCCGAAGCTAACGCGATCCCGGCCGACGGCGAGGTGAGATAGAGCCTGAGGATGCCGATTCGCGCGACCCTGCAAGCCGCCGCCCGCCTCCTGCTGGCCCGCCCGCCCGCCGGGGTCCGCCTGCGCGTCCAGCCTGGCGCCGTGGCGCCGCCACGCCCCGAGCAGCTGACGGTGCTGACCTGGAACGTTCATTACGGCTACGGGCCGCGCTTCGACAGCGGGCGCGTGCTGGACAGACCGGCGATCGAGGCGAACCTGCGCGGGATCGCAGACGCCCTGCGCGGCCAGGCTCCCGACGTGGTCGCCCTGCAGGAGGTGGACCCCCGCAGCTGGCGCGTGCACGACCTCGATCAGCTCGCCTGGCTCCAGGACGCGCTCGGCCTGCCCTGGGCGGCGCTCACGCTGACCTGGGACGTGCCCTGGGTGCCCAGCCCCGGCGCCGATCCGCGCCGCCAGTGGGGTCGGGCGCGCTCCGGCCAGGCCACGCTCTCGCGCTTCCCCCTCACGGGCCTGCACCGCCACGCGCTCCCGCAGCCGTCGGGCAACGGCGCCCTCTACAACCGCTTCTACCTGCACCGCGCGGCCCTGGAGGCCACCGTCGATCTCGGCGGGGTGGGGGTCCGCACCCTCAACGTCCACACCGAGGCCTTCGACCGAGCGAATTGTGAGGAGCACGCGCGCCTCCTGGCGGCGATGGCCCGAACCGCGGTCCTCCCCTACACGATCCTGCTCGGCGACCTGAACACCGTCCCGCCCGAGGCGAGGGTGCGCCACGGCTTCCAGGACGAGCCCCACACCGACATGCGCCAGGACCAGGCCATCGCGGCGCTCCGCGAGGTCGAGGGCCTCGCCGAGGTGGTCAGCGCGGACGCCTACGCCGCCCACGAGGCCGACTGGTTCACCTTCCCCGCCTGGGAGCCCAACCGACGCCTGGACTACCTCTTCCATGGCGACGGGCTTCGCCTGCTCGAAGCCCGCGTCCTCCGCCCGGAGCCCGCGCCGAGCGATCACCTGCCCGTGCTCGCGCGCTTCGCCCTCCCAACCTAAGTGCCCTCGTTCAGCTTCCGCAGCAGGGTGTTCCGCCCGATCCCCAGGAGCCGCGCCGCCGCCGAGCGGTTGCCCTGGCAGGCGGCCAGGACGTGGCGGATATAGGCCAGCTCGACCTCCTCGAGGGAGCGGAGGCCGGTGACGAAGGCGCCCTCGCTCTGCGGCGAGCTCACCGGCACGGGGAGAGCGGCCTGGGGGCCATGGCTCCCGAGCGGGCCGAGCGGCGAGATAGGCAGGTTCTCCGCGCGGATCACGTCCTCGGGAGCCAGCACGACGGCGCTCTCGATGCAGTGCTCGAGCTCGCGGACGTTCCCTGGCCAGGGGTGGGCGTGCAGGGCGGCGCGCGCCTCCGACGAGAGCCGCACGCCGGGCCGATGATAGCGGCGGGAGAACTGGAAGACGAAGTGGTCGACCAGCCGGTCCAGGTCCGCCTGACCGCGGTCGCGCAGGGGCGGGACGACGATCTCCACCACGCGCAGCCGATAGTAGAGATCCTGGCGGAAGATGCCCTCGCTGACGCGCTGCTCGAGGGGGCGATGCGTGGCGCAGACGAAGCGCACGTCGGCGGTCTCTGGCTTCGTCCCTCCGACGCGCAGGAAGGCGCGCTCCTGGAGCAGGCGCAGCAGCTTGCCCTGGACCGCCTGCGACAGCTCGCCCACCTCGTCCAGGAACAGGGTGCCGCCCGCGGCGGCGTGAACCTTGCCCTCGGCCGCCCGATCCGCGCCCGTGTACGCGCCGCGCTCGTGCCCGAAGAGCTCGTTCTCGATGAGCTGCTCGGGCAGCGCCGCGCAGTCCACCTTGACGAAAGGCGCCTCCGAGCGGCTGGAATTGTAGTGGATGGCCCGCGCGATCAGCTCCTTGCCTGCGCCGCTCTCGCCGCGGACCAGCACCGTCGCGTCCGTGCGCGCCGCCCGCGCGGTGCGGTCGTAGACCTCGCGCATGGCCGGGCTCTCGCCGACGATGCGGTTGAAGCGGAAGCTGAGCGGCTGGCGCTGGCCGGGCGTGAGCTGGTTGCCCAGGCTGGACATGAAGAGCAGGCGCGCGACCTTGAGCGAGAGCTCGCTGAGGTTGGCGGCGTCCTTGTCGTCGAAGTCCCCGCCGCGCTTGTTCAGCACCTGCAGCACGGCGACGATGGGCCCCTGGCCGTCGCGCACGGGCACCGCGAGCACGCTCTCGGTCCGGTAGCCGGTGCGGGCGTCGATGTGCCGCGCCATCCGGGGATCGGGGTCGCGCTCCGAGGCGCGCAGCACCCTGCCCGAGCGCGCCACCCAGCCGGCGACGCCCTGACCGACGCGCAGGCGGATCTCCTTGATCTCGGGGAGATGGGCGACCCGACTGACCAGCTCGTTGCGCGCGTGGTCCACCAGGTAGAGCGTGCCGCGGTCGGCGTCGAGCGCGGCCGTGACCCCGTCCACGATGCGCCGCAGCACGTCGTCGAGGTCGACCTGCCGCTCGGCGAGCAGCGTCTCCAGCTCCGAGAGCCAGCCAGCTTCCAAACGATCCCCCGACCTTTGGAGCGTAGCCCCAGCCTGGGCCGTCGTCAAAGCGCGATCGGAGCGCCCTCGCGCGCCGCGAAGGTCCCCGGCAGCTCCGCGCGCGCCTCGGCCTCGATCGCCTCGACGCCCGCGTCGGTCCGATTCGGATCATGGTGGAAGAGCGCGACCCGACCGACGCCGGCCTGCCGCCCGACGGACACCGCGTCCGTCCAGGTCGCGTGCCCCCAGCCCCGGCGCGAGGGGCCGCCCACCCCGAGGTACTCGTTCTTCGTGTACCGCGCGTCGTGGACCAGCAGATCGGCGCCCTCGGCGAAGCGCACCAGGCGCAGGTCGAGCTGCTCACCGTGCTCGACGTCGGTGGCGTGGACGAAGACCTTCCCGCCCGCCTCCACGCGGTAGGCGCGCACGCCGTCCGGATGGCTGAGGTCAATCGAGCTGACGCGGAAGGGCCCGATCTCGTAGCTCTGCCCCTCGTCGATGGGCGCGAAGCCGACGCTGGCCGGCAGGTCCTTCATCTGGATGGGGAAGGTCGGCGGGCGCATCTGCGAGGCCAGCACCTCCCCCAGCGTGCCGGTCTGTCGGGTCGGCCCCATGAACGTGAGCTGGCTGCCGGGATGGTAGGCGGCCGAGAAGAAGGGGATGCCCTGGATGTGATCCCAGTGGGTGTGCGTAAACAGGATCGAGAGCTTCATCGCGCGGAAGCCGAGATGCTCTCCCAGCGCGCGCAGGCCCGTGCCGCCGTCGATGACGAGCCGCTCTCCCTCGCAGGTCAGCTCCAGACAGGAGGTGTTGCCTCCCGTCCTGAGCGTGTCGGGGCCGGCGACGGGGATGCTCCCCCGGACCCCCCAGAACCTGAGCTGCATCGTCATCTCCTCCTCCTGGAACCCACCGGCGTCCCCGCCGTCACCGTCCATCCGGAGGGCCCTGACCGCTCCGAACACCACTCATGCAAGATCGAGGCCAACGAAGCCTCGCTGTTTTCCGGGATGTCCGATCGCTGTATGATCGAGATCCGATCAGTTATGCGATCCATTTTAGACCAGTCCGCTCCGTTTCGGATCAAGTTCACCCTCAACCGCCGGCGGGTGTGCTCCAAACTGGCCGCTGTCGGCCATCTCGGGCGCCCGCTGTGCCTTCTCAAGGACGAAGCGTTCGCCCCTCCCCGCCCGCCAGGCGCGCCAGCGCGGCGCAGAAAGCGCGCCCGAGCAGACGGACCCTGTCCAGGTGCGCGGCCGTCCGAAGCGCCCCGCCCGCGACGGCGATGACGCCGATACGCTGCCGACCGTGCCGCAGGGGCATCGCGGCCAGACCCGCCGCCCCCTGGCGCGGCTCGTAGAATTCGTCCGGATCGAGCGCCATCAAGGCCCCTGGTTGACCGACGTGGCCCACCCGGACCAGCGCTCCCCCGCGAGAGATCCAGGCCGCGGCCTCCGCGCTCTCCGTCTCGCGCCGCGTGACGTTGAGGAAGAGCTGCACGAGGCGCGGCACCTGCGCCTCGTCCTCGACCCCCAGCGCCATCTCCAGGAACTCGCGCAGCTCGTCGCCGCGATGGACCAGGCGACGCTCCTCGAGCTTGTTGGCCGCGCCCAGGAGCGCGTCGTAGGCGTCTTTGAGCTTGAACGGCTTGACGAGGTAGTCGGCGGC
>CAZKWG010000439.1:0-6857 GCA_964556105.1 uncultured Enterobacterales bacterium
GCCGAGGGTGCCCCCGGCCTGGCGCGCGCGGGCACAGTCGCCCCGGCTGGCACGCCGACCGAGGCGCTCTCCGAGCAGTACGCCCGCTTCGGCGAGATCCTGCTCGGGGCCATGTCGCAGGTCCAGCGCGTGTCGGCCGCGACCATCGACCACCTGAGCGAGCAGCTCTCGGACAGCCGCGACCAGGTGGACCAGCTCGTCGCCGCCATCCTGGAACGCAACGTCTCCGACCTGCGCGCCGAGTCCAGCCGCGCCCAGGAGGTCAAGGAGGCCGACACCCGCACCGCGCTCGCCCGCGACGCGCTCAAGCAGCTCGGCGACGCCACGCGGACCTTCCTGACCGCCAAGGGCCTGCCGCCCGAGATGGGCGAGGTCTTCCAGAAGATCGGCCAGAGCCCCGACCTGATGAACGCGCTCAACGACCCGAAGGTCCGCGAGCTGATGAACAACCAGGAGAACCTGAAGGATCTCTCGTCCATGCTGCTGGCCGCCGGCCAGCACGCCACACCCAAGAGCTGAACCACCACGCCGCGAGCGCGGCACAGGAGCCCGACATGCCCGAGAACGACAAGCCCAAGCGCCCGAAGTCCCCCGCCTGGATGGACCACGCCCGCCAGTTCTATGGCGCCGCCTTCGAGGTCAACGACGCCGCCGAGCTGTCCGGCGCGATCCGCGACTTCGCCGAGCTGAGCGACGCCGAGCAGCGCTTCACCCTCGCACACCTGCTCTACCTGAACCTCAAGGCCCAGACCCAGGGCGCCCGTCTGCTGCGCGAGCTGCGCGACACGCTCGACGAGGTCGCCGACGATGTGCGCGATGGTGTGGACGGCCTCAGCGACGAGGACGAGGACGGCGGCGACGACGAAGCCGCCGAGCCCGCCATCCAGGCCGCCGCCCAGACCCCGCCCGCCCAGGCGTGATCCGCACCTCGGGGGCCAGGTCCGCCCGGCTCCCGCTTCCCCGTGGAGCCCACCATGACCGCCCGCC
This sequence comes from uncultured Enterobacterales bacterium, assembly GCA_964556105.1. Lineage (GTDB taxonomy): Bacteria > Myxococcota_A > UBA796 > UBA796 > CAZKWG01 > CAZKWG01. Next base: position 988 of record CAZKWG010000439.1, read on the forward strand.
CCGCCGGCCCGTTCCAGGCCGTTGACCTGCGTTTCAACCTGCTCCTGCCCGTCACCCGCATGGGCGTCGGCGTGTTCAGCTTCGACCCGCTGGAGAAGCTCATCGGCTGCTCGGTGGAGTCGATCCTGTCGTCGATGATGACCGGGCCGAAGACCGTGCGACCGGTGGCGGGGACCAGCGGCGTCGAGGTCTACCCGCTGAGGCTACCGCCGGGCGAGGGTGCGCTGATCCCGCTGAAGCACCTGGGGGAGCTGGGGTTCAAGAATGAGGCTGGGATGCTGAGGATCACCGTGCCGGTGCAGGCCGGGGCGTGGATCGCGGCCAGGCTGGGCGATGCGCTGGTGAGGGGGCCGGAGGAGGGCTGGAGCGTGGACCGGCAGGGGCGGGTCCAACATGTGTGGACGAGGCTGAAGCCGGGGATGCGGGCGGGGTATCCGGTGGGTAGTTGGGGGACGCTGACCATTGAGTGTACAAGCTAACGACCGTCGCCGGCCTTTCGATCCAAGCATCACCTACTACTGGGCATCCGTCGCTTGCGCCTCGCCAGGTGGGCCTTGGCGACGACGGCCGCAAAGGCGATTGCTCGCTCGATCCCTTCGTCTCCCTGGTCGATTACTGCCAACATACAAATCCCAATCGTCTCGGGATGGAATCCCGACTGTATTACCCTGCGAGTCGCCTCGTCGATTGAGAGGGCTACTTGTCCCCCCGCCAACTGCCGACCACTCTCAACAGCTAGTCCCTTGGGCGGCAGGCGTTTTTCGGAGACCGGCATAGCCTCCGCAGGGAAGTCCGAACTGCTATCACCAACTGCAACACGAGTAGGAAACAGCGAGGGCGTCCGCTCATCCCCTGAACGGCTGTGAGGTGTAGCCTGAGCCATAGGGCCACGCCCACCCACCAACTCTCCCTCACGCCGCTTGTCACCCATACTTGGAACATCTCTTTCCGACGAGCCTGTACTATGCACCGACCCTCTCCTTACGGACGAAGCAGAGCCAAGTGTCGGAGCGCCGGAGGTTGCTATAGCAGGAACTTGCGACGCAAGTAGCTCTGACGGCATGTCACGCAGCTTCACCAGCATAGACTGCCCGAACTCCGTCCGCACCCATCTCAATACCGATGGCACGCGCTCATTGGTAGGAAATATGGTCTCTCCCTCAATAGTGACGAAGCCAAGCCCGGCGAGCGCGAGACGACCAGCAACCAATCCACAGATATCTAACGGACTTCTTGGGGACCTCCACTCCACGAGTGATGGATACGGGAACGCCCGCACGGAAGGCTCGGCAACAGCAATCGACCAGAGACGATGGGACGTCTGATCCAGGTACTCTTGATCTTGCACCAACTCAGGCGGAACTCGTCCTGCGAAACAGCCCATGATCGCACCAGCCATAGTGGCAATCGTATCAGTGTCACTGCCGAGCGCATTTGCCGATGCCATCAATCCGGCCCAAGGATTGTCCCGATACTGCCATGCAAGCCCAAGGGCAAGCATGCTGGTCAGGGTTGCCGACCCACGCCGTTCAGATGCGTAAGCCCCAAGACCGTGTAGGAGATCAGCATAGGGACGGACTTCTTCAGAGGCATACCACCTCTGAAGATGAGCCGTCAACGCCCTAATCTCCTGAACATGTGTAGTCAGCGCCTCGGCGAGCGAACCTCCCGACCGCGCCTCCCACTGAGGCAGCCACATACGCGAAAGGCGATTGTCTGCCAAAACTACGTCCAGAACGCGATCAAGCGGACGCAGCACAGACGACCAGTCGTCTGGACCCACCGGCCGCCCATGCATGAGCGCTGAGTAGAGGGAAAGCGCGTGCACACACGCCCCGAGCACTCCCCGGGGATGCCCATGCGTCACAACCGCATTAGTAATGACATCAGACAGGACGCGCTCTACTGAGTAGACCCCAACGCTGGCATACACATGCGGCTGAATCCGCATTGCAGCCCCGTTTCCACCACTGTCAAAATAGTCGACTCTTTCTGCCTTGTAGAAATTGGCGAACCAAGGAGAGCTATCTCGCATCAAATTCGCTGCTGCCGCCTTGGTTCCTCGACCTGCGCCTACTGAGTACGCGAGCCAAACCGGCAGCTCGATCTTGGCGAAGCACTCCACATCGAATTGGCCATCTGGGCCAATTGAGCGCGCGGTGGCAAGACGAAGTTGCGTGTCATCGGACCAAGCACCACCAGGCATCGGAACGACGACACCATAGCGTCCCCCCACACGCAGTCGCCAAGGTTGGAGAGTCCGTACACTTGGTTGCCCAGTTCGCTCCGTAAGCCCTCCAATATCGACGAGTTCCCCCATGAACCCTGCGGCGTCACCAGCCGCAGACCACAGAAGCGAATGGCGGATGCGAACCGCACGTGCAGACGTAGCGCTATCGCGCGTCGATTCCATCACGAACCTCTTCCGAAACGGTCTGGTGCAACAATAACTCGACCTTGAAGCACGTGCTCCTTGCGTAGTGCCTTGGCCTGTGCAAGCACATTATCATGGTCTTCATCAGTCTCAACATAGACGGCCTGGAGAAACTCGGTGGAGAGTTCACCTGGGTAGAGCACCTCCGCCTGCTCGTGCGTAGTCCAATGAGCAGGATGGTTGGCCAGTCTGTGCATTGTGGTGTCGAACTTCCCGACAACCTGAGTCGAAAACAGACGCTCCAACGCCTCCGGGCCGCTCCCTCGCAACGCGCGTGGCCATATATTGTTGACTGTGCAAAACACCACGCGCTCATGCGTAAGAATCTCGGATACGAAACTTAGTATATACCAGCGAAGATCGTTCTCGTGGCTATGAACCCTCTTCGAGAATCCGAAGAACTCACTGTTGATTCGCGAAATGGAGAGAGAGCTATGCCCTGTCCACGATGGATCTTTTCTGACGGGCGTATTTTGCTGAAGAATGAACTCCAGAAGTTGATCTTGGCGTAACGCACTGTTCGGCAACAGCTTCTCAGTTGCCACGATTCCTAGAAGTCCAGGTAGATGCGTGATGTGAAGCACTTCTTGAATGCCACGCCGGGAGATAATGTCATGGATCGACATCAGACGTTAACCTCCTGATACAGTTCGGGGGGAGCGTGTCGAAGCAGCGGCGTTCCACAGTTCGGCTTGAAGCCAAGAACCAGTTGATGGCGGGACCTTCCAGCCGCCATTGCAAGCCGGCGGCGCCACGCAAGCTGTTCGGCGTCATCGGGATCCGAACCGTGCTCAACTACTTCCGCATTCAACCCCAACATGAACACGTAGTCGAACTCCAGCCCCTTGGAACTGGCTATCGTACTTAGAGCGATGGAGGCATCGCCATCGGGCCACTCCTTCGCCCTGGTAATCTCAGCAAATGAAAACCCAGCGGTAGTCAGTTGCCTTCGCACCTCGGCAAACCAGCCTCCCCCCTTAGGATGGAGAAACGCCACGTTGTACTTTGAGAGATCGATCTGACGCAGACTCCGAATCGCCCACTCCATCTGAGCAGAGAACAGTCCCTTTAGGACCACAGGCTTCTGTCCCGTGAGCTGACACGCGTCTACCTCTGGTAGACTGGACTCGGGGCCGAGATCCATCCCTTGGATAAGCGAACGGGCAAACGCAGCTATTTCTCGCGAGTTGCGATAGTTTCGGGACAGCAACACAGAGTTGTGCGGCCCGGCTTGGATCCCGATCTCTCTCCAGGAGAAGAAGTGAGGGTAAATGCGTTGCGCACCATCGAGCACGAACGTGAGGGACCGCTTTCCCATCTCCGGCATGCAGGATAGGAGCGCACGAACCTGGTTCGCTGTAAAGTCTTGAGTCTCATCAATGACCACTACTTGATACAAGGGGCGGTTCCCCATCGCCATTATGCGAGACGGGAGGTCTTCCCAGTCGACTTTCTTATTGTTGATCTTCCACGTCAGATATTTCTCGACCACGTGCTCCATAAATCGAGCTCGTTTGTCTCGTGGCATTGCTGGAGAGTTTCCCCTCCCCTCCCGCTGGAGCGTAAGGTAGCTATCGAGATCTTCAGGTCTGAGCCGTCCCAAAATGTAGCGCAGTTCGTCACACGCGAAGTGTGATTCAAAGTCTGCCGCACGAGCAAGCCCCCCGACAACACCCTCCCACTCTTCCTGAGAGACCACGCTACCTTGAACCGTGAGGCCCTTCGCCCATCCGGCAAACGTGTCTATAGTCAGATTTACATTGCTCTGGGGACGGACCTCGGACTTGGCCAGCTCTGTCACGTACCCACACAACGTGCGATTGAAGGTTAGCACCAAGACTGATAGCTCTTGCCCAACTCTGTCGAGTTGCCTACCCCAAAAGTCAACGACGTGGGATAGTCTCAGAAGGGCCGTGGTGGTCTTGCCCGACCCTGCCGCTCCTCGGATGATCAAGTCTGCGGTCGGCGAGTGCCGGAGGATCTTGAGCTGCTCTGGCGTCGGGGTAACGCGGCGAAGGATTCTCATCGATGCACCTCGGGGCCGGAGTATCTAACCATGGCAGGCGTAGATGTCACTCCTCCACCGCTGACCGACGAGGTGAGTAGCCCCGGACGGACTAAGGCTTGGTCGTCTACGGGTAATGCGGCCGCCGAGGCTTGGAATTGGTCAATCTTGGCCTCGACGGCCTGCCGAGCTACCCCACCAATGCCGCCCTACCCTCCGCCCACCCTCGCCTCAGCCTGCCGGCACAGCACCTCCAGCGTGCCGGTGTCCAGGTGCGGCAGGCGCTCCACGAGCTGCCCGAGCAGGGTCCGACGCCGCGTATACCCGCGCGCGCGGACCCGAGCGCCGACGACGTAGGGCGCGCGGGTCGCGCTGGCGCTGAGGCGCCGGAGCGGGCGGTTGAGCGGGTCTTCCGCGTCCATGGGCAGCGGGAAGGCCAGCCGCCAGAGGCGCAGGGCCTCGTCGACCACCAGCGCGCTCATCTGCTGCCAGATCTCGAAGGCGCGGCGCTCATCGGGGGCGACGACCCAGACCAGGCCGCTCTCCTTCTGGCGCGCCAGCTCGGCGGCCGCGCGCGCCTCGGGGTCCGGCACGCGGGGCTCAATCTCGTGGGTGTAGAAGTGCAGCAGGTGATCGCGCAGGATCTCCTCGGCCTGTGCCGCGTCGCGACCCAGCGCCATGGGCGGGTTGAGGGTGGTCAGCCAGGCGCACCATAGGAACGCGGTGCTGTCCGGGGGCTGGGGTGGGGTGCTACACTCTTCGTAGCGGAGGATGTCATCTTTCACGGGTCATCCTTCGTCAGGGTGGGTCGGAGCGCCAACTCCGGCCCGCCCGCCTCGGTCCCCTTGGAGACCGCCGCCGAGGGGGACTGCCCGGCGACGGGGAGCGGCCGACCTCGACCGCACCATGATCAGGGGGATACTTGACATAACTTCAAATCGGACGGGCCTCGGATGTTCAGCCGGCCCTCACGGGCGTCTGGCGATCACGGACAAACGCCCGATCTTCGCGAGCGCCAGAATCTGGCGGACAGCCGGCGCGCCAGCCTCCCCCCGTGGCGCGCGGCGCATGGCGCGCCAGAGCCGAGCGCCAGCACGCCCAGGCTACGCGGGCAAGGCCCAGGATGCGCTAAGCGGTCACATTCTGGCAGACGCCTCTGACGAGCAGGCCGCCCGGTCGAGATCGCATGCTATCCTGGTCACAGGTCGGACATGCTGCGAACGACAGGTAGATCCGGCTGATCTGTGATCCTCCAGCTTCACCCGATCCTGGTGAGACCATGCCCGACCCTGCTGGGAAGTCCCAGAAGTCCGCCATCGTCCTGGTCGGTGAGAGCCCCGCCTTTCAGGCCGTGCTCCAGCAGATCGAGGCCGTCGCCCGGCTCACCATCCACGTGCTGCTCACCGGCGAGACCGGGACCGGCAAGAGCCT
>CAZKWG010000440.1:0-6854 GCA_964556105.1 uncultured Enterobacterales bacterium
GGTGGTCGGCCGCCCGCCCCATCGCCACCGCGAGCTGCGGTCTCCAGACGCGCACGCCCTGGTCCTTCATGATCTGGCAGGTCTCGGCCAGCAGGTGGCGGTTGAGCTGGTTGACCTGCATGTTCGAGGTCGTGATGATCCCGAGCTCGCGGGCCACCCGCAGGGCGCGCATCGCGGCGGCGTGGCTGCCCGGTCGGGCGCGCAGGACGTCGTGGACCTCCGCCGGGCCGTCCACCGAGACCCCCAGCGCCGCCAGCCCCGCCTCCTTGAAGCGCCGCGCGCGCTCCGCCGTGAACGCGAGCCCGCCCGTCTGCATCGTGACGCGCACGCCGGCCTGGTGCAGAAAGTTCACGATCTCGTAAACATCGGGCCGCAGATAGGCTTCGCCGCCGATCAACGTCACCTCGCGGCTGCCCAGGCGCACCAGCGAGGCCGCCACCTCCAGCAGCTCGGCGGTGGAGAGCTCGTCCGGCCGCACCTCCCCCGCCGTCGGCGCGGCGCGCGAGCCGCAGTGGGCGCAGGCGTGATCACACTTGAGCGTGATCTCCCAGACCGTGTAGATGGGCTTGTTCTGGCCGAGGTCTTCAGGACCGATGGTGCGGGCGGTTCTCATCGGGGAATCATAGCGGAGCGGAGCGCGGGCTGCTGGCGAGGCGGGGCCCCCTTTCGTTGTTGCCGCCCGCGAAGTCGAGCAGCTATGGTCTGCCTCCCCCGCCCCAGGAGCCCCATGATCCCGCTCGCGCTCCTCACAGCCCTGGCCGGATGCCAGGGGGCCGACAAAGATCCCGGCGAGACCGGCCAGCCCGAAGAGACCGGGGACTCCGGAGACTCTGGAGAGACCGCCGAGACCGGCCAGCCCGAAGAGACCGGAGACTCCGGAGATTCCGGAGAGACCGGCTCGGAGCCGCTGACCGCCGCCGAGGGGCGGATCGGCGCGGCCACCGTGGTGGACAGCGCCTATGCCGGCAGCGAGACCTGGTACCTCGTCGCCGACAGCGGCAGCGGCGCGACGCTGTGCGAGATCCAGCTCACGCTGACCTCGGCGGCCGCCCGCACGGACTGCACGGACTGCGCCTGGGCCTTCGACCTGGAGATCTCTGACGCCGCCGTGCTCACCGACGAGGGCGGCGCCTGCGCCGCGGTCCTGGGCTACGACGCCGACACCGTGGCCGACCTGAACGGGAGCACCGTCTCCTACGGCTACGCCCCCGAGTATTACGGCCACGCCCAGGTGCTGATGGTCGAGTCCGAGGCGGGCTGGCAGGCCCAGTCCTTCGCCGCCCACGACGAGGCCACGGGGCTCTTCACCTACGACTGGGAGATCGGATACCGTGAATATTGAACGTTACATGCATGTTACACTGCTGGCCTTGCCGCTGTCGGGCTGCTCCGACAAGGCGGTGGAGACCGGCGCCGACCCCTGCGACGGGTCCCCGATCACGCTGGAGAACGAGCACAATTATGCCTTTACCGGCGCGCTGGACGTCCCGGTCCTGGTCACCCAGTCGGGCGCAGACGTGACCATCTGCTGGGACGAGGTCACCGAGGACATCCAGTGTCACGGCCTCGACCCCGCCGAGGACATCGACGTGCTGGGCATGGTGCGCTTCTCCACCCTCACCCAGGACGAGGTCGAGGCCGGACTGTCCACGAACAGCCTGCAGCAGTCCAACATGAGCGGCTACGTACAGTTCGAGAACGACGCGAGCGCGACCTGCACCACCCTGTCGGCGATGTCCTTCTTCGGCACCCCCTTCGACGTAGCGACCGAGTACACCGAGGCGGGCGGCACCTACATGATGCTGCTCACCACGGGCAAGACCCTGGGCGTCGGCGCGCGGATGATCAGCTTCCTCGAGCCCTCCCCCAGCAGCGACGTGACCAGCGTCGCGGTCGAGAGCGGCTGCGGCATCCTGGACTTCTCCGTGGACCTCCACTCGCAAGCCGACGCCGCGGCCTGCACGGACGGGCCGCACACGGTGGACTGGAGCGGCGTCACCGTGGACGGTCAGGGCAACGCCGTGGACCCCACGCAGATCGACAAGCTGCTGCTGGGCTTCTACGAGGGCGTGACCGTCGAGGACATCGAGGCCGACTTCCTGGACCTCGAGCAGAACGCCACGCGGCTCTGGTCGATGGAGCTCTCCGGCGGCACCACCGCCGACCTCGGCCTGGCCAGCGACGGCGCCTCTACCTTCTCCGGCTTCGAAGGCGAGGGCGTCTGGCTCATCGCCTTGCAATGCAGCCGCTGCTACAACCCGGCGCCGCTGGTGGTGTCGGTGCTCGACCCAACCGATCCTTCCTGAACCGAGGTCCCAGGATGCTCGCTCACCTGCTCCTGCTGATCGCCTGCGCCGGAAAAGACAGCGCCGAGGGGGACAACGCGATCACGAACCTCACGGCGACGGTCAGCGAGCTCATCCCGACCGTCGTGACCGTGACCTGGACGACCGAGCAGCCCAGCCTGGGGCAGGTCGCCTTCGGGCCCGATCTCGCGCTCCTGACCCCTGTGGAGGAGGTCGCCAGCACCGAGCACAGCGCCATCCTCCTCGGGCTGCCCGCCGACACGACGACGGGCTGGCAGGTGCTGCTGGACGACGGGAGCGCCAGCGAGGAGCAGACCGTCACCACCGGCCTCCTGCCCAACGTGCTGCCCACCACCACCGTCGAGGGCAGCGACCACGACCAGCTCACGGTGACCACCCTGCTGGGCAGCGTCACGGGGGCGGCGATCATCGACGGCGACGGTGAGTTCGTCTGGTTCTACCAGGACGAGCGCGGACTGGACGTCTATCGCGCCCGCCTCTCGCTGGACGGGACCAGCCTGCTCTACAACGCCGGCAGCGTGTCCGGTGACCCAAGCGAAGACTCGGTGCTGGTGCGCGTCGCGCTGGACGGGAGCGAGGAGACGACCATCCCCGTGCCGCTGCTGGCCCACGACTTCGTCGAGCTGCCCGACGGCACGCTCACGGCGATCGCCGTCGAGTACCGCGAGGTGGACGGCGTCGAGGTGCGCGGCGACCGTCTGGTGGAGATCGCCCCGGACGGCACCCAGACCGATGTCTGGAGCGTCTGGGACTGCTTCGACCCGGCCGAGGACGTCGGCACCGACGAGGAGATCGGCTGGAGCTTCGCCAACGCCCTGGACTACTCCGAGGCCGAGGACGCCTACTATCTGTCCATCCGCAACTTCAGCAGCATCACGAAGATCCCGCGCGGCGGCACCACCTGCGAATGGGTCTTCGGCACCACCGGCGCCACCCTGCCCGCCCCGAGCGAGCCCTTTCTGCATCAACACCAGTTCCAGGTGCTCGAGGACAGCCTGCTGGTCTTCGACAACGCCGGCGGCGGCAGCGTCTCGCGCGCCCGCGAGTTCAGCTTCGACCCGAGCGGCGCCACCACCCCCGAGGAGATCTGGTCCTACACCCCGGACCCGGCGATCTTCACCTTCGTCCTCGGCGACGTGGCGCGCCTCGACGACGGCGACACGATGGTGGACTTCGCGGTCGGCGGCGAGATCGTGCGGGTCGAGCCGGACGGCGAGGTGCGCTGGCGCCTGCAGACCCAGCTCGGCTACGCGTTCGGGTTCTTCTCGCCTGAGCCGGATCTGTACGCGGGGGATTAGTCAAGCCGCTTGACCAGCCTGCCCTGGAGTGGAGGAGCGCGATGGGAGAGGACCATGCTACGACATGAGTCTCTCGCCGAATCGAGGGAGCAGCTTGTCTTCGACCTCGTCCAGAAAGGCGGTCAGGCCACACCTGCCCCCGCGCTCACGTAGCAGAGCGAGGGGCACGGCTCTCCACCGCTCGTCGGCTGTGCGCCCCTGCGCGGTGATCGCGTCCAGGATTAGTTTGGTGTCCTTCTTGTCCTCGTAGCGTCGAGAGCTGATGCGCTCCGGCGTGAGGGTAGGATCAAAGCCGAGGCTCTGCCGCAAGGCGATGTGGCTGGGCTTCTCCGCAGGGGTCTCGGGCGCGCAGGCGAGCGCCAGCCATGCCTCGATCTCCGGGATCGCCAGCGCGCCGATGACCAGGAACGGCCAGGTACAGGTCCGCGTGGCCTGCGCGAAGCCGTCGAGACGGGCTGGGCGATGGTCGGTGTCACGGGCGATGACCACCGCCGCCGGAGGGGAGGGCTCCTCGGCGAAGAGCGTCAGCGCGGCGCGGATCATCGCCGCGTCCTCCTCCGCTGGCTCACCTCCGAAGTGCCCATAGATTCGGATCCCGCGCGCCGTCGCCTGCTGCTTCGCCCGGTGAAGGTCCATGTGGTCTGCGCCGTCGAGCCCGGTCCACACGCGGTAAGCGTCCAGGATCTCGGGCGCGATCCAGTCCACACCCGTCGTGATCAGGCGGTCGACGAGGTCGGAGACGCGACGCGCATCGGTCGGGCTCTCCGCCCCAAGGCCGATACGGATCATGGGGCAGGCTCCGCGACCCAGCCCTCTCCGGCGAAGCTCCAGAACTCACCCGGCCTCATGTAGCCGCTACGTTGCGCCCAGCCGGGGTGGGCGTCCAGACGACGGATGTGCGACGCGGCGGATCCGGCGGGCCCAGCGACGAAGACCTCTTCGGGCTCGAGCGCGTCCAACACAAACGGCGAGTGGCTCGTCGAGAGGATCTGAAGCTCCGGCTGCCGCGCGAGGATGCCCCGGAGCAGGCCGATCAGCCGCTGCTGCGCCACGGGGTGCAAGGCTTTGTCGAGATCGTCGAGCAGCAGCAGCCCTGGTGGTCGGGCGTGAACGACCGTCAGAAGGCCGAGCGCCAGCAGGGTGCCCTCCGAGAGCTGATCGGCGGGGATCCAGCCCGCGCCCAGCATCTCCACCTCGAAGCGCGCGCCCGTGACCTCCCGAAGCTGCTGGGTCACCGTCTCCTGTCCGTTCACCGCCAGCCGCACCAGCTCCCGCTGCGGCATGCGCACGGGGAGGGCCCGAATGCGACGCGCCTCGGGCACGACCTCGCTGAGCGCGGCCTCGATCTGCTCCAGCGTGCCGTCACGCAGGCCCTGGAGATACTGGAGGACGGAGGCGAGGCCGTCGCCGTTGTGGGCGATCTGGGGGAGGTCCGCCTCGGCGTAGTGGTCGGCGCAGAGGTGCTCCGCGCCGAGAGAGAGCCGGACCGCGGGCCTGACGCCCGCGGCAGGGAGCCCATCCAAGATTCCGTGGAGGGCGTACGTACCGGGTGGGACGGGCTCGGGGTGCGCGATATCGGCATCCGCCTTCCAGACCCGAACTGTCGATGGCCCCGCCTCTGGCGCCGCGCCCGTGATCCCGAGGCTCCACGCACGCCCGAACTCCGCAGACAACATCATCTCACGGGCGTCCGGCTTGGACAGCAGCCGGCGCAGCGCGTGCGGCCCGGAGAAGATGATCCCGAGGCGCCCCTCGGGCGAGCGGTCCTCACCCACCTGCGGCGCGGCCAGGCGCAGCAGCAGGTGCAGGCCCTCCAGCGCCGAGCTCTTCCCGACGCCGTTGCGGCCGACGATCACGTTCATCCGGCCCAGCTCGAGCCGGACATCCCGGAGGAGCTTGTAGTTCTGGAAGTGGACCTCGGTGATCATCGGTGGAGCCTAACCTGCCGCGCGCGCCGTGCCTGAGGGCGGCCTCATCCACAAAGCCGTGAGGGCGTCTGGGCCCCCTCAGCGCCCCACCTCCCCGACCTCTCCGCCCGAAGGCTCCCCGAATGCCCCCGTTCTTCCCCATCTCCGATCGCGGAAGGATCCGGCGTCGCCTGTGTCTGATAAGAAGCGCCGATGCGCTCTCTCCCGCCCGCCCAGGACGGCCGACCGCCCGCGCCTGCCGCCCCGCAGGGCCCCGATGTCGCGTTCGTGATGACCGACATCGAGGGCTCCACGGCGCTGTGGGAGCGGGCGCCCGAGGCCATGGGCGAGGCCGTGCTGATCCACAACGCGCTGGTCCGCGCCCACCTCGCCACACACGGGGGCTATGAGATCAAGAGCGAAGGAGACGCGTTTGCGCTGGCTTTTCCGGAGCCGGTCGCCGCCCTGCGCTGGTGCCTGGCGGTCACGGACGCGCTGGCCCGCGAGCGCTGGTCGTCGGCGCTGAGCGACGCCGAAGACCGCGTCGGGGTGCGGGTCCGCATCGGCATGCACGTCGGTGAGCCGATGCGCCACACCGATCCCGTCACCGGGAGGGTGGACTACCTGGGGCCAGCGATGAACCGCGCGGCGCGCGTGTCGGGGGCGGGCCACGGCGGGCAGATCCTGCTCAGCGACGCCGCCTGGAGGACCCTCGAGCCGGCGCTGCCCGAGCTGGGGCTGGTCGTCGAGGACCTCGGGCTCTACACCCTGCGCGGCATCTCCACCCCCGAGCGGCTGCGCCTCGTCCGCCCTGCGAGCCAGGGGCAACGCCGCACACCGCCCCTGCGCGCCAGCCGCTGGCGCCCGAACAGCCCGCTGGCCGGGCGCGACCAGTTCATCGGCCGCGCGGCGGATCTGGCGAATATCCACTCCCACTTGATGTCCTGCCGCCTGCTCACCCTGAAGGGACCGGGGGGCACGGGCAAGACCCGGCTGGCCCGCCGCTACGGCGCCGAGCAGGAGGCGGACTGGCCGGGCGGCGTGATCTTCTGCGATCTGACGGAGGCGCGCAGCGGCGAGGCGGCGCTGGCGGCGGCGCGGCGCGCGCTGGACCTGCCGGCCACCGCCGGTGACGCCGAGGTCGGGGCGGCCCTGGCCGGGCGCGGTCGCACCCTGCTGCTGCTGGACAACCTGGAGCAGGTGGTCGAGGAGATCGCCCCCCATGTCGAGGCCTGGCTGAACCCGCCGAGCCCGAGCGCGATCCTGGTGACCAGCCGGCGCCCGCTCGCGCTGCCGGGCGAGCGCGTGCTGGAGATCGCCCC
>CAZKWG010000441.1:0-6850 GCA_964556105.1 uncultured Enterobacterales bacterium
GTGACGCGAGAGCCCCCCAGCCCTGCGCCTGCGCGGCGTCATCAAACGGTATGGCAAGAACACGGCCTTGGACGGGCTGAACCTCGAGGTCCCCGCGGGCGCCCTCTGCGGCCTCATCGGCCCGAACGGCGCCGGCAAGACCACCACCTTCGGCGTCGTCGGCGGCGCCGTCACCGCCGACGCGGGCGAGATCGACGTGCTCGGCGAGGGCCCCTTCGATCCCGCCCGCCACGCCGGCCGCCTGGGCCTGCTGCCGCAGGACTGCGAGCTGAACGCCTCGACCCCGGTGCGCCAGCTCCTGGTCTTCTACGCCCGCCTCCAGGGCCTGGATCGCGGCCGCGCCGAGTATCAGGCGGACAAGGTGCTCGAGGCCGTAGACCTCACCGATCGCGCCACCGCCCGCATCCGCCAGCTCTCCCACGGCATGCGCCGCCGCGTCGCCGTCGCCCAGGCCCTGCTCGGCGACCCCGCCCTCGTCCTCCTCGACGAGCCCACCAGCGGCCTCGACCCGCACCTCGTCGTGCGCATGCGCGAGCTCTTCCTCGCCCAGCGCGGCAAGCGCACCCTGCTCATCTCCAGCCACCAGCTCGCCGAGCTCGAGGCGGTCTGCGATCACGTCATCTTCATGGAGAAGGGCCGCGTGGTCCGCGCCGGCAGCCTGTCCGAGGTCACCGGCCGCCAGACGGAGATCCGCCTGATCTTCGCCCGCCCGGAGGTCACACCCCAGGCCGAAGCCATCGTCCGCGCGACCCTCCCCGGCGCGAGCGCGCGCGCGAGCGGCGACGCCGTCCTGGTCGAGGCTCCCCCCGGGCTCGACGCGCCCGCTCTGAACGCCGCCCTCCTCCCCGCTCTCCTCGCGGCTGGCCTGCCCCTGCTCGAGGTCAGGAGCGGGCGCAGCCTGGAGGAGCGCTACATGGAGGCCCGCGCCAGCGCGCAGGCCTGAGCGGAAGGGCTACTTTCCGTAGCGGTACGTCGAGAAGTAGCTGTCCATCCGCGTGTCCTGGCCGGTCGTGAACTCGAACATGCACGAGTCGTCCGTGTAGTCCATGAAGTTCTCGATGGGGTCGGCGCCCTCGCCGCGGCAGGTGTCGGCGCTGGCGGGGCAGCCGTAGTTGGCGGCGCGCTCAGCGGGGGTGTCGCTGACGGAGTCGCCCGTCTTGGAGCAGCCGCCCTGGAAGGTGTGGTAGAGGCCCATCCAGTGGCCGACCTCGTGGGTGGCCGTGTCGCCCAGGTTGTAGGGCTCGGCGGTGCCGCCGGGCAGCGAGGAGTAGAGCAGCACGACGCCGTCGTCCGTCGGATACGAGCTGTACGACGAGGGGAAGGTGGCCCAGCCGAGCAGTCCGCCGCCCGGGTTGCAGGTGTAGATGTTCAGGTCGTCGGCGGAGCCCTGGCGCAGGGCCGACTTCATGCTGCTCTCGACCGACGCGCTGTCGCAGCTCCCAAACCAGGTGCCGTTGTCGGTGTAGTCCGTGCTGGCCAGGCTGAACGACCAGCCGGTGGCGGCGTAGGCCTCGTTGAGCACGGTCATCTGGTTGGAGATGTCGGTGGAGGTTAGCTTGCCGGTGCTGCCGCTGTGGATGACGTGGAAGTAGACGTTGATGGTCCCGCCCGTGACGGTGCTCCCGCCGCCGCCGCCGCTGCCGCCACCGCCGCGCTCGCGCATGTGGGACATCACCTCGAGCTCGGCCGCCTCGATCTGCAGGTCCGTGATGTTCGCCCCGCAGCGCATGCCGCGGTCGATGAACTCCTGCTGGTTGGCGTAGAGGTTCCCCTCGATCTCGAAGGGCTGGTTGAGCGCGCGCTCCGCCTCCTCGTCCAGGACGACCGTGCCCGGCTCGACCGCGCAGGCGGTGAGAGCGAAGGCGAACACAGAGAGCAGCGTGACAGAACGAACCATGAGTTCTCCAGGTCGCCGCGTGCCTGCGGCGAGGGGGTGGCCGTTGGGGATAGACGACCGCGTCGTTCTCGTAGCGCGCCGACAAGCCAGGGGCAAAGAGCGAAGACCAGGAATTGTCCGCGCTCACGCTGTGCCATGTACAGGTGGCACAATGCCCCCCTGTGCGCGCCAGGACTACACACAACCCAACACAAGCTCAGCCGGGCGCCGCCGCTCCCTTCCAGGCGTCATAGGCGCCCAGCAGCGCGTCGGAGAGGTGGTTCCCGACGACGTCGAGGCCCGCGGGCGAGAGGTGGACATAGTCCGTCCAGGCCAGGGGCGGGCTCATGGCCGCCCAGCGCAGGATGGAGCCGGAGCCGCCCATGGCGTCAAAGGCGCTCCAGAAGGCGCAGCCCGAGCCCTCGGCGACACGGCGCTGGGCGGAGACCATGCGCGGCATGGCGGTCTTGGCCTTGGGGGGCTCGCCTTCGACGAGCTCAGCCTGGTCCGGAGGCGCGACGACGAGGCAGGCGGCGTCGGGCGAGGCGTGGCGCAGGCGGTCGAGGGCATCCTGGTAGATGGGCATGTACTTCGTGCCGTCCCCGTACTGCAGCACGGGAAAGCCCGCCTCGTTCCCGCCGATCTGCAGGACGATGAGGTCGGGCTGGCGCTGCGCCATCTGGTGGGAGAGGTGCTCCTCGCTCCACGCCTTGAACGAGCGGGAGCCGACGCCGATCACGCCCTGGGTCTCCCAGGTGGCGCCGGGCGCGCCGGTCTCCAGCACGGCGCCATACCAGGGCACGGGGCCGCCCTCGGCGCCATAGCGCAGCGAGGTAGTGCCCTCCGGCAGGTCCAGCGCGAGGCGGCGATCCTCGGTGGCGGCGGCGACGGCCTGGTCGCGGGCGACCTCCTTGTCGCCGGCCTTCGCCCAGAAGCTGCCGTAGCCGACGCCGGCCTGATACCAGAGCTCCACCTTCTTCCACGGCGCGGCCTTGCCCTTGGCGAGGCTCATCACCGAGCTGGCGCCGGGGAGCGCGATGCCCACGGTGCCGCCGAGGCCGTAGCGGCCAGACGCGCCGCCCATCAGGATGCTGCGCTCCTTCCAGGCGCCGGAGCGCTTGACCGTGACGTCCGCGCGCGAGACGGCCACGTTGTTCACCGCGGCGGAGACGAAGCCAGGGCCGGCGTCCCCGAAGCGGCCCTGCAGGCGGGCGCGCACGGTGCGGGCCAGACCGTCGGCGGCGATGGTGGAGTCGCCGTAGTGGATGGCGCGGGCCACGCCCTGGCCCTTCTCCGCGCGAGAGAGGGCCTCGAACCAGCGAGCCAGCGCCTTTCCACCCGGATCGGTGAGCGCAACGGGCACGCCGGCCTTTCCGGCGGCCTGAGCGGCGGCGAGCGTGGCGAGGAGCAGCGAAGCGGCTGCGAGCAGGGCCCGGGACATGGTACGCTCCACGAAGGGCACCTCCTATCGTGCTCCGCGAGCTCTGGTCACGTCAAGAGCGAGGCTCCCGATGAAGCGCGTCCTGCTGGCTCTCCTCCTGCTGGGTCTCGGCGTCGGGCTCCCCTCCCCCGCCCTGGCCCTCGACCCCGTCAACAACAGCCTCATCGGCGACGTCGCCATCCACGGCTACGACCCGGTCGCCTACTTCACCGCGGGCAAGCCCACCGAGGGCGACGCGGCGTTCACGTTCACCTGGAAGGGCGCCGTTTGGCGCTTCGCCAGCGCGGCCAACCGCGACCTCTTCGCCAAGGACCCGGCCCGCTACGCGCCGCAGTTCGGCGGCTACTGCGCCTACGCCGTCAGCCAGAACGACACGGCGGACATCGACCCGCGGGCCTGGAAGGTCGTGAACAACAAGCTGTACTTGAATTACGACCTGAACATCCAAAAGCAGTGGGAGGCGAACATGAGCGCCTTCATCGTGGCCGCCGAGAAGAACTGGCCGGGCCTGCTCGCGGACTGATCAGGGCTCGGGCAGATCCTGGTAGAGCGCGTCCACGTCGAGGTCTACGCCGAGATCGGGGAGCTTGAGCGTAGCGCCGGGCCCGAACTCCACGAGGCGCCAGGAGCCGTCGTCCTGCAGCGTGTAGTGCTCCAGACGCGGCTGGCTCTGGCTCACGAAGAGGACGTGGCGGAGCGTGGGGATGCGCCGGTAGTGCGCGAACTTCCCGCCGCGATCCCAGCCTTCCGTGCTCTCGGTGAGGACCTCCAGGATCAGGGTGGGGTTGGTGACGGCGTTCCGATCGTCGGGGTCGCGCTCGAGGGGGCCGCAGACCACGGCGAGGTCGGGGTAGGTGGCGAGCCCGGTCTCCAGGACGCGCAGCTTCAGGTCGGAGTCGTAGGCCTTGCAGGGTCCGCGGCCAAGGGCGGCCCAGAAGCGACCAGCCAGCTCCGTCTTCAGCGCCGAGTGCCGCGGCGTCCCGCCGGCCATGGCCCAGGCCTCGCCGTCGTAGAATTCGTGGCGCAGCTCGCTCTCCCGCTCCAGCGCCAGGTAGTCCTCGTAGCTCAGCTTCCGCTTGCGCGCGGGCTCTCCCATGGGGACACCTCTGGACCATTCTAGCACGACGGGGCCAGCGCACGCGAGCGACCCGCGGTTCCGCTCGATCGGACGACGCCGCAGTCCACAGAATACGATTCACAATAGAAGCAGTTAATAACCATATAATTCTGCCGCTTACTCTGTTCACCCTTGCGGGTATCCCCCGCGCTGCAATACGGATCCACTCGGGAACTCGCATCCCTGCTCCCTGGATTTGCGCGCCCGGCGCGCTTCTCCTTGCGGACGCCGAACTGCACGCTCCCGCAGCCGGCGCGGAGACCCATGCCCCCTCGAGACCTCGCTCCCCGCCTCGGCGCCGCCGTGGCCGCTCACCGCCGCGCTCGCAAGCTCACGCAGGAGCGTCTGGCGGAGCTGGTCGGCGTCTCCACCGAGTGGATCTCTCAGGTCGAGCGCGGCGTGGGCCTGCCCTCGCTGGACATGCTGGCGCGCATCGCCGAGCCGCTGGGCCTCCGGGGCTCCGAGCTGGTGGCCGCGACCGAGGACCCCGGCCAGGGCCGTGGATCCATCCAGCGCCTGCTGGCCATCGCGCGCGAGCTGCCGGACCCGAGCGTCGAGGTGCTGGTCGGCACGGCGAAGGCGCTCAAGGAACACTATCGAAGCTGACGGCCAGGCCTTGCCCGACATCCTGCTGGCGACGCTGAACGCTCGCTACGCCCACAGCGCGTTCGGGCTGCGCTACCTCTACGCCAACCAGGGCGATCTGAGGGAGCGTACGCTGCTGCGCGAGTGGGAGGTCGGGACGCGGACGGTCGATCTCGTCGAGGCGATCCTGGCCTTGGAGCCCAGAATCCTCGGGCTGGGCGTCTATATCTGGAACGTCGCGGCGCTCACGGCGCTGGTGGCGGACCTCAAGGCCCTTCGGCCCGCGCTGATCGTGGTCCTGGGCGGCCCGGAGGTGAGCCATGAGCTGGAGGACCAGGCGATCGTCGCGCTGGCCGATCACGTCATCGTCGGCGAGGCCGATCTGGCCTTCGCCGCGCTCTGCCGGGAGCTCCTGGCGGGGAGAGCGGCGCCGCGGGTGCTGCGCCCTCCCCTGCCGGACCTGAACGCCCTCGCCTCGCCCTACGCCGAGTACACCGACGAGGACGTGCGCCAGCGGGTGATCTACGCCGAGGCCTCGCGCGGCTGCCCCTTCAAGTGTGAGTTTTGCCTCTCGTCGCTGGACACGGCCGTGCGCGGCTTCCCGCTGGACGGCTTCCTCGCCGACCTCGACGGGCTGATCGCCCGCGGCGCCCGGCAGATCAAGCTGGTCGATCGTACCTTCAACCTCGCCATCGAGACCAGCCGCCGCCTCCTGGAGCACATGCTGCCCCACGCCGAGCGCGGGGTGTTCTTCCACCTGGAGATGGTGCCGGACCGCCTGCCGGAGCCGCTCCGCGAGCTGCTCCGCCGCTTCCCGCCAGGGACCTTGCAGGTGGAGGTGGGGATTCAGACACTCGACAATGTCGTCTCTACGCGAATCTCCCGCCGCCTGGACCGGGCGAAGGTCGCCGAGAACCTGCGCTTCCTCCGTGAAGAGACCCAGGTTCACGTCCACGCCGACCTGATCGTCGGCCTGCCCGGCGAGGACAGCCAGGGCTTCGGCGCCGGCTTCGACGCGCTCGTCGCGATGCGCCCGCAGGAGATTCAGGTCGGGATCCTGAAGCGCCTGCGCGGGACGCCGATCATCCGGCACACACCGGCCTTCGCCATGGTCTACGGCCAGAGCCCGCCCTACGAGGTGCTGGAGACCGGCGCGCTGCCGCAGGCCGAGCTGGCGCGCCTGCGTCGCTTCGCCCGCTACTGGGATCTGGTCGCCAACAGCGGCAACTTCGTGAGCACCCTGCCGCTCTTGCTCGGCGACGCTCCCTTCCGGCGGTTCCTGGCGTTCAGCGACGCGCTCTGGGCGCGCACGGGCCAGACCCACCAGATCGCCCTCCCCCGCCTGGCCGAGCTGGTCTATCAACACCTGGTGGCGCGCGACCCCACCTGCGCGCGGGCCGCCGCCGAGGCGCTCTGGGAGGACTGGCTGCGACCCGGTCGCCACGAGGTGCCGCAGTGGCTCTCGGCGCTGCTGCCCGATCGCCCGCTCCCCGACCGCCGCGCGCTGCTGCGGGCTCCACGGCGGCAGGCACGGCACTTCGGCCAGGGATAAAGTGCGGCCCACGCACGACCACGCTCACCCTGGGTGCTCCCATGTCCCGCTCGCTCACGCTCCTGCTCCTCCTGCTCACCGCCTGCGCGGGTGATTCCGCCAAAGATGGACGCGAAGGCGAGGGCGAAGGCGAAGGCGAGGGCGAGGGCGAGGGCGAGGGCGAGGGCGAAGGCGAAGGCGAGCCCTTTGTCCCCACCACCACGTTCGCCGAGGACGCGATCGACTGGAACATCCCCACCGCCGGCGAGTACGACTGGAAGGTCTACGAGAGCTATGGCC
>CAZKWG010000442.1:0-6842 GCA_964556105.1 uncultured Enterobacterales bacterium
GGTTCGTGAGCGCGGGAGCCCAGGCGACGCAGGGCTTTCCGGCCTCCTGGAAGGTCAGGAGCGCGCGACGCACGGCCTGCGTCTGCGCCCAGCCCATGCCGACCGACTCGATCTCCAGGAAGATCCCGGCGACCTGCTCGTCCGTCGCCGCGTCGGTGATCGCCCGCGCCAGCTCCGAGCTGAGCGGCGGAAGGTCACGGGCGTCCATCACCAGCCCCTCGGAGCCGGGCCCGTCGCCGATGTCCGAGGCGATCTCGACGTGCAGCCAGCGAGGCTCGCTCGACGTGCCGAGCCCGTCCGAGCTCACCAGGATCGCCGCGGCGACGGTCACCGCGACCATCACGATGAGCCCCACGATCGCGACCACAACAAGCAGCCGCCTGCTCTTTCCGGCCATGCCCTCTCCCTGAGGTAGAAAATCTCCGAGATCTCTATCTCAGGCTCGGGAGGGATGGGCGAGCCCTCTCACCAGCGGCGTCACCAGCAGCGGCGTCGCCACTGCTCCAGCCAGGAGAGGAGGGCCGGATGAACCTCGGTCGCCGCCTGGCGGCCGAGGATCGGATCGAGGTGGCCCCAGCCGTCCCCGAGGCAGAGCCAGCGGCTGAGCGCCGGGTCGCGCTGGTCGAGGACCGGTCTGGCCTGGGCGGGGGAGCAGATGCTGTCTCCGCTCGCCGCCACGGCCATCAGCGGGACCGGACGCCCCTGCATCGCCGCGAGGTAGTCGAGCCTGTCGGCGCGGTCGCAGAGGGTCCCCGCCTCGAGCCAGCGGGCGATCTGGTGAACCAGCCCGATGGGCAGGTCCTCGCCGGCGTGCAGGAGCAGGCCGCGCGCGGTGGGGCCGTCCAGATCGCGGGCGACCGGCGCCCAGAGGTCGGCATCTGCCCAGGCGCTGAGCGCGCGCTGCACCGTCCGCGTCGGGAGCGCCCAGCCGGCAGGGAGCAGGCGTGCGGTCATCGCGGCGAGTCGGGCCTGGCTGCTCGGGCGCGGGAAGCGCACCGCCGCGCAGAGGGTGACCGCCGCGGCGATCTCCGGGCCTCCGCCGCGGCCGAGGTGGGCGACGAGGAGCTGTCCGCCCATGGCGTGCCCGACCCAGAGCACCCGCTCGAAGCCGCTGACGCGCCTCGCGGTGGCGATGGCCGCGGGCACGTCGCCGGCGACGATGTCGTCGAAGTCGAAGCCGCGCGCGCCGGGGGGCGCGACGGTGCCGCGGTCGCCGCGGTGGGAGAAGGCGTAGACGTCGTAGCCCGCGGCGTGGAGCTGGTTGACCAGCGAGCTCTCGTCCTGCACGTCGAAGCTGCGCGCGCCCATGCCCAGCCCGTGCGCGAGGATGACGGGCTCTCCGCTCGCGCCGGGCGCGGGGGGCCGCCGATAGAGCGGGCACTCCCAGCCGTCCTCGGCCCGCGCGTAGTAGCGCTCGGCGGCGGGGGCGGTGGGCTTCGCGGCGAAGGGCTCCAGCGGGTGTCGGCTCGACCAGACCGTCGCCAGGGCGAAGCGCGCGATGGTCTCCCCCAGGTCTCGGGAGCGCCCCGACTTGAGCGGCCCTGGCCGCGTCGCGGGCAGCTCAGCGCTGGGCTCGGGGGTGCTGTGGAGGAGGTCCGACATGGCGACCCCAGGAAAGAAGCGGAGGTTGGGAGGGCCCGCCGGGGCGAGCAGCGACAGCAGAACCCCTCTCGGTCCTCGCCCGTGATGTGGGGGGTTCAGAACAGCTTCAGGAACGACGAGAACGGCTTCTACGACCAGTACGGAGGCGGCGACTGGCGGGCCCTGCCCAACCTCAGAATCTTTGGAGACTTCTTAGACATGGCATGAGACATAGTCTTGCCACGTCAACCTTTGCCACCGTACCACAGCGACCAGAACCCGTAAAGCCCATGAGGAGGCTTCCACGAACTTTTTTGAAATGACATCAAGTTCAAAGTTGACGTGTCAATGGAGAGCAAGAAAAAACGCGCCATAGAGGCGCGCTCATCTCCAGTTCTTGCCCTGCCTCAGGAGGCGGAGCCGCCGGACTGCGCGCGCTCGACCTTGACGCGCTTCTTGAGGTCTTCCAGCCACGCCTGAAGGTAGGCGTTGCGGCTCTGCGCCAGCACGGTCATGCGCAGCATGTCCTTCTGGCTCGCCAGCCCGGTCGGATCGGCGGGCGTCCACGCGGCGACCGCGGCGACGACCCAGCCACCGGGCGCGGGGTACACGCCAGGGAGCACACCCGTCCCGCGAAGCGCCATCACCGCCTGCTTCAGGCCAGCGTTCTCAGCGACGCCGGGGATGGTCAGGCCGCCCAGGGGCTGCGCGCCCGTGGTGTCCGCGCTGAGGCCCTGAGCCGTCAGCAGATCCGAAGGCGCCTCGCCCGAAGCCTTCCAGCCCGCCAGGACCTTCTCGGCGAACTCCTGGGTGAGCTTGCCGACGCTCTGCTGCGCGACGAGCTGACGCGCCACATCCCGCTTCACCTCGTCGAAGGACAGGTCCCGGGCCTCCTCGACGCTGCGCACGCGCGCGACCCACAGCCCGCGCCCGGTCTCGGCGATCGTCGTGACCTTGCCCGCGCCAGCCGCGAAGATGACCGTCGCCAGCGGGGGATCGATCAGCGCCTCCTCCGCGAGGCCCATGTCGCCGCCGTTCACGGCGGTGAGGTCCTCGCTGTACTGGCGCGCGAGCGCGGCGAAGCCAGCGTCGTCGGTCGCCGCGGCCAGACCGGCGATCTCCTCCATCTTCGCTCTGAGCGTCGCCGCGTCGGCGCCCGCGATGTCGTTGCGCAGGAGGATCGCCGAGTAGGCCGCCTTGCGGGGGAGCTTGTACAGCCGCTCGTAGTCGGCGTCGTAGCGCTCCTTGACCTTGAGCTCGTTGTTCGCCAGGAACGCGTCGATCTCGCTGTCCTGGACGGCGACGTCGTCGAGCAGCGCGCTCTCTGGGATCTGCACCCAGCGGACCTCCGCGGTCGTGTTCTGCAGCTCGTAGGCCCGCGCGATCTCCGCGTCGGTCACGTGCGCGCCCCAGATCACCACGTCCTGCAGCTTCTGAATCAGCAGGCTGCGGCGGATCATGTCGCGGTGTTTGTCCTCCGTGAGGCCCATCCGCTTGAGCGCCCGCAGGTAGAGCTCGCGCGAGTGCTTGCCGTCCTGCTCGAAGGACTCCTCGTAGACCACGATCCGGGTGATCTCTTCGCTGGAGACGGTCAACCCGAGGGCGTCCGCCTCCTGCAACAGCAGCTCCTCCTGGATCATCTGCTCCAGAAGCGCGTCCTGGATGCGCTTCGACTCCTCCTCAGAGGTGCCTTGGAGCCCCAGGTTGCGCACCCTCATCTCGCGGTAGAGCTGCGAGGTGGTGATCCGCGTGCCGCCGACCGTCGCCAGCAGGGCCGCCTCCGAGCGGTTGTTGCTTCCGGTGCCTGCCCCCCAGAAGATGAAGACCATGGCCACGACGCCGATGATGATGCGCGTCGTGGCGCTGTCTGTGCTTCGGCGCATCCGCTCCAGGATCGACATGGAAGACCTCGCCGCGCGCCGTAACCGGCCGGGACCCCGAACTGCAAGGCGCCAGGGCGACGGCGGGCGCGATCACCAGATGGGCTGCGTCAGGTTTCCGCTCAGCTTGTTCCGCTCGTAGCGCTTCTTGGCCTGCGGCAACAGGTCGCGGAGCTGCTCTTTGCGCGTCTTGTGGGACGGGTGCGTGGAGAGGAACTCGGGCATGTTGGCCCCGTCCACCTTGTCCATGCGGTTCCAGACCTCGATCGACTCGCCAGGCGGGTAGCCGGCGCCAGCCATGTACATCAGGCCGAGCTGGTCGGCCTCGCTCTCGTGCTTGCGCGAGAAGGGCAGCATGATCCCGACCTCGGCTCCCGCGCCGAGCGCGGCGACGATCAGCGCCTTCTTCTCGGTGGACAGGTCCGACTTCTGGTCGATGTACAGGCTCAGCCCGGCCAGGCCGCCCAGCAAGGTGAGCTGCTGAGAGAGGCGCTCCGCGCCGTGGCGCGCGACGGCGTGGCCGACCTCGTGGCCCATCACGAAGGCCATCCCCGCCTCGTTGTCGAGCACGGGCAGAATCCCGGTATAGAAGGCGATTTTTCCGCCAGGCATACACCAGGCGTTCACCGTCTTCGAGTCATCCAACAGGCGGTAGCGCCACTCGTAGTCCTTGCCCGTGACCTTGGCGATACGTTTGCCGACGCGGTTGAGGACCTCGGCGTCCTCGCCCGTCTTCTCGACCTTCTCGGAGGAGAGGGTCTCCTGGTAGGCCGTCTTCCCGATGTTCTGCATCAGGGACTCAGGGATGATGTTGTACTGAAGCCGTCCGGTGCCCTCCACCTTCCGGCAGCCGGGCGTGGCCAGGAGCAGCGCGAAGACGAGGGCGAGGGGATGGAGCGGCGAGCGCGTCGTGATCGTCATGGGGTCCTCCAGATGGACCAGGAGTGAACACCGGACAGTCTATCTGTAGTCTATCTGCGGTCGCCCTGGGACGCCGCTTGCACCATCGTTGGCCTGACAGGGGCCTCGCCACTGGCGCCATGGGACGCGCGTCGGATAAGGCCGTACCATGAAGAACGCCGTGATGGGGGCCATGTCGCCGGACATGGCCATCGACCTCGGGACCGCGAACACTTTCATTCATGTTCGCGGCCGTGGCGTGGTGTGCCGCGAGCCCTCGGCGATCGCGATTCATGAAGATCGCAAAGGCAATCGACGAATTCTCGCCGTTGGGCACGCGGCGAGGGCGATGCTCGGGCGCACGCCGGGCGACATCCAGGTGCTGCGTCCGCTCAAGGATGGCACCATCACGGACTTCGAGGTCACCGAGGCGCTGCTCCG
This sequence comes from uncultured Enterobacterales bacterium, assembly GCA_964556105.1. Taxonomy (GTDB): domain Bacteria; phylum Myxococcota_A; class UBA796; order UBA796; family CAZKWG01; genus CAZKWG01. Next base: position 4,803 of record CAZKWG010000442.1, read on the forward strand.
CCACCTGATGCTGCAGGTGCAGGGGCGCCGCCTGTGGGTGGGGCCGCGCGTCGCCGTCTGCATCCCTTTCGGGACCACCGACGTCGAGCGCCGTGCCGTGCGCGAGTCCGCGGAGGCCTCGGGCGCGCGCGAGGTCCACCTGATCGAGCAGCCGCTGGCCGCCGCCGTTGGCGCCGGTCTCCCCGTGCAGGAGGCGCAGGGGAGCATGGTGGTGGACGTCGGCGCGGGGACGACGGAGATCGCCGTGCTCTCGCTCGGGGGCATCGTCTACAGCCGCACGCTCAAGGTGGGGGGCGACGCCCTCGATCAGGCGATCATCCAGTATCTTCGCGATCATCACGGCCTGCTCATCGGGCCGCAGACCGCGGAGGCCGTCAAGCTGAAGCTGGGCGCGGCGATCGTGGACGAGCCGGAGCGTCGCATGCTCGTCAAAGGCCGAGACCTCAAGCGGGGGCTGCCGCGCGCGGCCGAGCTGAGCGCGGCGGACATCGGCGAGGCCCTGCAAGAGCCTGTTCAGCTCATCGTCGAGGCGGTGCTGGCGAGCCTCGAGCACACGCCCCCCGATCTGGCCGCGGACGTCGCCGAGACCGGCATCGTCATGACCGGGGGAGGGGCGCTGCTGCGTGGGCTCGATCGGCTGCTCAGCGACGCGACGAATCTCCCCGTCGTCGTCTCCGAGGAGCCGGAAGCGGCGGTGGTCGTGGGCGCCGGGCAGATCCTCACGGACGAGGAGCTGCTCCGGGCCTCGCTGGCCTGATTCGAGGCGCGCTCAGCTGAGCGCGGGCGCCACGAACTTGTCGAGGGCAGAGCGGTTGACCGCGCCCACGCTCTGACCCATCACCTTGCCGCCCTTGAAGAGCAGCAGGGTGGGGATGTTGCGCACGCCGTACTTCATGGCCACGCCGGGGCTGTGGTCGACGTCCACCTTGACGACGCGAATCTTGCCGTTGTGTGCCGTGGCGAGGGCGTCGAGGTGGGGGGCGATGGCCTTGCAGGGTACGCACCAGGTAGCCCAGAAGTCAACAATGACAGGGACATCGCTGTTGATGACGTCCGCGTCGAACGAGCTGTCGGTGGTGTTGATGACGTAGGGGTTGCTCATGTGGTCCTCTCGGGAGATGAGGCGTAAAGATAGCTGCATCCCGCCGCTGGGCAAGCGGCCATCGTGCGAGCCCTGGGCGGCCTCGCCGCGGGCGGCTATCAGGTGTTGAGGAGATCCGTGCGTGGCTGACGTACCGTGGAGCGGCGTTGACTTTTTGGACACGGTGAACGGGCCGTCCGAGCGCTTTCCGCCATTGCGGGTGCTCTTCCTGGTTCACCGCGTCGGCGCCAGCGGCCGTCTCTCCGTTCGCAGCGGCGTTCGCGAGCGCACGATTCACCTGCAGGCTGGGCGAGTCGTCGCCGCGGCGGGCTTCCCGAACCTCCTCGATCACATCGACGTCTCCGGCGAGCAGGGCGATGATCTGGTCGGGCTGGTCGGCAGGGCCGTCGCGCGGGGGCACACACCGGATCGCGCCATCGAGGCCGCGACCGAGGGCCTCGCCCGCGCGCTCGCCGCCTGGGCTGACTTGAAGGGGGCGATCGTCCAGTTCGACCGCCGAGCGGATGAGCCGCGCTCTCGTATGCCCATCGCCGAGTCTGTGCCGCGCCTCCTGGGGCGCGGGCTTCGGCTGACGCGGACGCCAGAGCTGCTCCGCGCGGGCAGCGCCCCCAGGCTGCGCAATCCGGTGCGCCTGAGCCTGCCGGACGACTCTCCGGAGCAGCGGTGGGGCCTCGATCCGGTCTCCTCCCGCCTGCTTCGGGAGGCGGGGCGCGGCGGGACCCTGGGTGAGCTGCTCGGCCTCGGGAGCGGCTCGGAGGCGCTGCACGCCGTGGACCTGCTCAGCCAGCTCGGCCTGATCTACGTGGAGGGCGCGACCGCGGCGCCACGCCCCGCTACGGTCAGCAGGCCGCCAGAGCCTCGCGGGCCCGATCCCCGCTCGGTCTCGACCTCATCGGTGGGGCCGCGCTCGGTGGGCCCAGCTTCATTGGGCCCAGCCT
>CAZKWG010000443.1:0-6836 GCA_964556105.1 uncultured Enterobacterales bacterium
ATGCGCCGGTGAAGGTCACGGACGCCCGGGGCCGCGAGCACAACGCGCTCGGGCTGGGCGACGAGGACGAGATCGCCACCGTGCGCGAGATCTTCGACATGAACACGAACCAGGGCATGGGCGCGCTGACCATCGCCAACGCCTTGAACGCCCGCAAGGTGCCCGGCCCGAAGGGGCGGCGCTGGACCCGCCCGACCGTGTGGTTCATCCTCTCGAACCGGGTCTACGTGGGCGACCTGGTCTGGGGCAAGACCAAGAAGGTCGGCCGCGACGGGCGCGCGCCGACGACGCCCGAGGAGCAGATCGTGGTGCCCGACTGCTTCCCGGCGATCATCGACCGCGAGACCTTCGAGCGACGCCGCGAGGTCGCGAAAGAGCGCTCCTTCGAGGACCGCAAGTCCCGCCGCCAGCACGTCAACTACCTGCTCGCGCGCATCATGCGCTGCGCCCACTGCGGCGCCAGCTACTGCGGTCGCCGGCAGGCGTACAAGACCCGCAAGGGCGAGCCCCGCGAGCGCATCGCCTACTACTGCGGCGGCTACCTCAGCGGCGGCAACGCCGTCTGCCGCTCGCGCCCCATCGACCGCGCCTGGATCGAGGCCCAGGTGGTCGCCGCGATCCGCGCCCGCCTCTCCGACCCCGAGTTCCAGGACCGGATCCGCGCCCGCATCCGGGCGCAGAACGAGGAGACGAAGCGCAAGTACAGCGGCGACTCCAAGGTGCTCAAGCAGAAGATCGCGGGCATCGACGGCCAGATCAACAACCTGCTCAAGGCCCTGGCTACCGGCCTGGAGCTGGGGCGCGTGCGCGAGATGATCGACGAGCTGAACGCGAAGAAGGCCCGTGTCGAGGAGGAGGCCGCGCGCGTCCAGCAGCACGAGTTCGCCGAGCGCAACACCGCCAGCGCGCTGGCGACCCTGGACCGCATGACCCGCGTGGTGGTCGACGAGTTCGGCCAGGCGCCCTTCGCCGCCCAGCGCCAGGTCGTCGAAGCCTTCGTGGAGACCATCGAGGTCCGGGAACACGACCACGTCCACATGCGCTTCATGGTCCCCCAGGACAACGGGGGGCTCAAGATGCTGGTGGACGAGATCGAGGAGGCGTCAAAAGCAGGTAGCGCCGACGAACCAGACGCCCCCGGGTTTAGCGAGGAGGTGTCTGATTGTCGGCACGGTCTAGGATGGCTCCACGAGGCGCAGCGTTCACGAACCACCTGGAGGATCGGGGATGGGCTCAGGGTCTTCATTGTCGTCGCACTCCGAACGTGCAGCAAGGCTGAACAGAATGTTAGTGTCGTATCGCCAGCGCCGGTTCGCTTACGCACCAGCGTGTTGGCTCGCGCCAGAGAGTGGGAGGCGCTCATCGGTCGTCTCCCTGGCGTTCACAACCGCGCGGACCTCGCGGCGCACCTGGGCGTGACTCGCGCTCGCGTGACCCAGGCGCTCGCACCGCTGGCCGTCTCGCTGGGGCTGCTTGTCGCGATGGAGGAGGCGGAGGAGGCTGGGACCATCATCTCGGAGGCGGTCTGGCGGCGGCTGTCGGTTGTGTCGGAGCGGGAGGCCATCGCGCTGCTCTCGGGGCTCCGCGCTGCCTGACGTCGCTATCCCTCGTCCGAGGGCAGGTCCTCGTTCGGGAGCAGCCGATGTCCCTCGAACACGGTCAGGACCTCGACCCGCTTCGTACCGATGCGATAGACGATCCGGTAGTTTCCAACGATAACCTCCCGCAAGGGTGACCGTGGACGCTCCGGCACACGTCGCCCCGACTCGGGGAAGGCTCCCAGGGATCTCGTTCGCTGCATTAGGCGAGCCGCCCAGCCCTCTGCCGCGACAACGTCGTCCTGGGCGATATAGTCCTCGATGGCCGCGAGCCGGGCTCGGGCCTGCTTCGTCCAGACCACCTTCACCTGCGGGGCCGCTCGCTCCGCCGTGCGGCCAGCCAGGCCTCCAGCTCGTCGATGTCCATGACGTCGTCGGCGTCGGCGTCCGCGAGGCCGGCGTCGATGGAGGCGGTGAACCGGGCCACGTAGGTCGCGTCGTCGCCGTCGTCCGGGAGCGCCGCTACGGGGGGCGGGGATTTCAGGGCGACAGACGCGGCCATGGGACCTCCTACAGGGGGTATATGGTTGGAGGAGGGTAGACGCAAGCGTGGCGCTCATCTCGCGACCCGGTGATCTCCAGACCCTGGAGCTTCGCCAGGAAGTCCTCCGCCGAGACAGTCTCGCCCCGATCCGCCGCCGCGATGGAGATGTCCAGGAAGGCGTCCAGCCGCGCCTGCTCTTCGGGGTCGAACTCGTCCTCTTCATGCTCTTCGAGGATCAGGGCGAGCTTCGGCGCGTCATCGTCCGTGGGATCGTCCTGGACGAATCGGCCATCGAGGAGTCGAGAGTTGAATGCGGCCATGCCCGTATTCTACTCGGCTTTTCGAGCGTGTCCATCCGGCGTTGGACGCCTCAGCACGCGAGGCCTGGTCGCGGGACCGTAGCCCCGGATAGGCCCACCCGGTGTTCAGCCACGCCCAGATCAACTGCACCGACCTCGATGTGTCCCTACGCTTCTACCTCGACGTGCTCGCGCCGCTGGGCTTCGCCGAGGCCGACCGCGCGCCCGGCGAGTACACCCGCCTCACCAACGGGCGCGACGCCGTGCTGGTCCTCTGCCCCGTCGAGCCTCGCTTCCTGGGCCAGCGCCAGCACCGGAAGATGGCTGGCGTTCATCACCTCGCCCTCGCGGTAGGCTCGCTGGACGAGCTTGATGCGTTCGAGGCCAACCTCGCGCGCATCGGCGTGCGGGCGCTCGGCGAGGGGCGCATGAGCATCGAGTACCGGCGGGGATACCATGGCGTGATGGTCGAGGACCCGGATCGGGTGTTGCTGGAGGTGGTGTTCCACGATCCGCACTACTTCTCGGCTGAGCCGGTCTGATCGCACCTGGCCCGCTCCGCGCCCTCGACCGAGGTGCCTGGCAGTGCGAGTTGCGCCACACAGAGGCGACCTCTACCCGACCAGCCTCACCGGTTACGTACCAGCAGTCCAGGTGGCGCGGCGTTCGCGTCACTTGGAGCGCGCCCTGAGCTCGGCCAGGAGCGCTGGCGCCGGCCAGGAGTCGCCGCGCGTTGATGCGTCGGAGGACTCCTTGGCCGGCGTCTCCAGCACGCCCTGCCGCGGGGACGGACACTCGCGGCCCCGCGAGCGCTAGGTCCCCAGCGCGCGCCGGATGGTGGTGGGATCCATGATCAGCTCGCCGTAGCCGCGCACCGCCGGGGGCGCCGCGCCGGTGGTCCCGCCGATGCGGACGACCACGATCTTCTTATGGTGGGACTGCGCGTGCTGGACCTCGTGGTCGAGCCACGGCCGGTTGTGGCTGTTCTGCCCGACCAGGACCAGGAGCGCCCCTGCGCCCTTCAGGTAGGGGTTGAGGTGGGTCTGGATGGCCCGATCACCGCCCTGCCGGACATCGGCGGTCTCGCCGGTGATGACGACGTCGCCGAGGAGCCCGCGCCGCGCCCAGCCGTCGAGCTGGTCGCGGTAGGCGCGGTCCTCAAAGACATGGCTGACGAAGACGCTCATGGACATGACTGCTCCTGCTGTGATGAGGGGGTGTGCTGAATCAGCGTAGATGTGCCTTAATTCGAGGAGGGAGCTCTGGAACGAGTTTCCCATTTCGCTGACCTCGCGATCTCAGCTCGGCTACGGTGAACCTGCACTGGCACGAGCCCCCCGCCGTGTGAGACGCCCCAGCAGTTTTTTTCTGCATCGCTCTCTCTCGCCCCCATCGCCGCGCCATAGAGAGCCGGAGAAGAGAACAAGTCCATGACCACCACCCCGACGCCCCCTTCATCCACGTTCAAGCTCCGGGTCAGCCACGGCGACCTGCGCGACGCCCTCTACCCCGTCCTGGTCGGCCACTACACCGGCGAGCCGCTGCGGCGGGCGGAGCGCGTGGTGGACGAGGCGCTGTCGGGTGCGCTCTCCCGGCGAGGCGCGGTCGGAGACCCTCCGCCGATGCTTGGCGGACACTACTTCTTACCGGGGGAGGGGCGGCTCCCGCCCGGCGCGCTGGTGCTGGACCTCGGCGAGGCGGTCGAGATGACCCGCGCGAGGCTGACGGAGGCCGTCTCGATAGCCGTGCGTGCTCTCCTGTGGGACACCCTCACACGAGCGCCGGACTCCCAGGTGAAGGGCCTCTCGACCATCCCCGTGGGGGTCTTCGGCCCGCGTCCCCTGCCGGTTACGGACGCGGTGTGGGCGATCATCGATGGTGTCGCGCGCGCGCTCATCGTGGTTCGAGATGCCGTGCGATCCCATCCCGAGGCCGGTGGGCGAGAGCCCTGGCTCCACGATCTGGAGGTGATCGCCTTGCACGAGGACCAGGCCATCGGCGCGATGCACGCGGCCTGTGGTGCCGTCGTCGCTCAGCCCTGGGCCAAGGAGGGGCTGTTTGTCGAGGTTCACCCCAGCATCCGGCGCCTCGGCGGGCGACAGCCGGCGCTACCACGCGCCCCCTACGCCATGGGGCACTGGCGGGAGGTGCATGTCCGGGCGGAGGAGGACAGCCTGGTCTGGGAGGTGAGCGGGGACCGCGCCCGCGCGGAGCAGGCGGTCGCGACCGCGGTGATGGGTGCGAGCAGCCTGGTGCTGCCTCAGCTCGTGCAGGCGCGGATTGCCGATGACGCCGCCGGGCTCGCCCGCGCGGGGTGGCGGATCCTGGTGCCGCATGAGGTGCGCATGATGTTGGAGCAAGGCGGCGACCTGTCGTTTGTGGTAGACCCACGCGCCGCCGCGGTCCCGTGGGAGGCGCTGCATCCGAGGGCGTTGGCTGACCGCGGTGCGGGGCAGACGCCCGTACCTGGCGTGGTGCGGCGGCTGACGACGACGCTCCGCGCTCCAGCACACGAGGTCTCCAAGGCAGCGGACGTCCTGATCATCGCAGATCCGCTCGTGCTGGGCCGTCAACTTCCTGGCGCGGCCGACGAGGCGGAGCAGGTCAGGCAGGCGCTCGACTCGAACGGCTTCAAGTGCTCTGTCCTGTCGCCTCAATCACCGGAGTACGCCGAGAAGGGGACGCGGCCGGATGCCAAGGACATCATCGTCGGATGGCACCAGAAGGACTGGCGAATCGTGCATTACGCTGGGCATGGCGCGTCGGGTCCTGTGCTCGACGCCGCAGGTCAGATCAGCCAGAGGACGTCCCTCACCGCGGCGGTCGCAGGCCCGACCGGCATCCCGTCGGCCTACCGGATCCTCTCGCAGCATGTCGCTGGAATGTCCCCGGCACCTGAGCTGGTGTTCCTGAACTGCTGCAGCGCCGGCGCGATCCTGCCCGACGCCTCTGGACCTGGACCGGGGGTCGCGGCCAGCATCGCGGAGCAGCTGATCGGGCTGGGCGTGCGGATGGTCGTGGTGGCGGCCTGGCCTATCGCGGATGCCGCTGCGCGAGCCTTCGCGGCCTCCTTCTACGAGGAGCTGCTCGCGGCGAGGCCCTTCGGAGAGGCGGTTCGCGTCGCGCGGCAGCGGTGCCACCAGGAGTCGCAGCACATGGGCGTCACGACCTGGTCGGCCTACCAGTGCTACGGCGACCCAGATCACAGATTGCACGGCATCCCATCCAGCACGAGTCGTCCGCTGCACCGAGGTGGGGGGCTCTACCTCCCGTCGCAGGTGCTCGACCTTCTCCATCGGCGTTGGGAGGAGGTCCGTCAGCGGGCGCTCGCTGGGGATCCCGCTCTGCATGGCGATCTCTTGCGCCTGGAGGAGACCATCCCCTCAGACCTGCGCAAGGAGGGAGCGGTGGCCGAGGCGCTTGGTGACCTGTGGCAGCGCTGCCGGTGCTGGCCGGAGGCACAGGCCAGGTATCTTGCGGCCCTCGCGGCACCTCAGAGCGGGACCAGCCTCGGCGTGATCAAGAAGCTGGCCGACACCGAGCTCTGCATGGCCACCGACGAGGCGCTCGCGAGCGGAACCGCGTCACCGCGTGCAGAGGAGCTGATCGCCGCGGCGGCGCGACGGGCCGACCTGCTCGTCGAGCTGACCGGGAGCCCGATGGCGTTCGCGTTGCGGGGCGCGATCCGCCGACGGCGAGCCTGGTTGTTCTCCGGAGGCGATGAGCAGCGAGCGTGGTTGAGGCAGAGCCGAGAGGACTACGCTCGCGCGGCTGCCGCGGAAGACGACCCCTATCCGGCCCTGCACGTCGCGATCCTCGGCCTGCTGCTGGACGATCTCCAAGATGTCGATGGCGCTCTGGCCAAAATCCAACGCCGGATGGATCGCCGGGTGCAGGAGCATCCCCACTTCTGGCTGCGGGCGGCCCGCGCCCGCGTGCAGTTGCTCTCGACCCTGGCAGGGAGCGCGGACCCCGATCTCAGCGGCGGGTATACCAGCCTCCTCGACGCGCACCCGAGCCTCTGGGAGGTCGGCCTGCTGCGAGACGAGCTTTGGTCCCTTCTGGATCTCGCGCCTGAGCGCGCACGTCCGACCCTCCTCGAGCTTGAGCACGCGCTTCGCGCTGCGGTCGCCTCGCGCGCTCCCGGTGCGACGAAGTTGTTCGAGATCAGGCAATCAACGGCAGACACCGTCATGTCGGCGTGATATTCGGCAGAGGTCGCCCAGGATGTACCGGTGGCCAGCCTTGTCGCACGTCGTTATCGCCCGACATCCCTCCTCGGTCGAGGTGGGCAGGGAGAGGTGTGGGAGGCCTGGGATGAGGAGCTCAAACGCGCCGTCGCGCTGAAGCGCTTCACAGGCCCCGAGCGGGGACGCGTGCGCGGGTTTCGGACGGAGCTGGCCGCGCTCGGGACGCTGCGCCTGTCAGGCGTGGTCGAGCTCCTCGGACATGCAG
>CAZKWG010000444.1:0-6836 GCA_964556105.1 uncultured Enterobacterales bacterium
GCGACCTGCTGACCGTGAAGATCGGCGAAGGTCGCCATGTCCCGCTCGGACGGCGGTCGGCCGATGGTTGGATCGAAGGCGGTCTGGGTGAAGCGCAGCAACCGCGCGGCGCTCTCCAGGACGCGCTGGACCATGGTGCCGTCGATGCCGTTCGGCACCTCGCCGCGCCACTGGTCCTCGACGATCTCGCGCGCCCGGTCCAGCCGGCTGCGCGCGCGCGCTCCCCAGCGGGTCATCGCCTCGGCGTCGGGGCCGGGGGGCATGGGGTCCTCGAGGAAGTCGGCGAGGGCCACGAGGAGGGCGTCGCGCAGGGCGAGGTGGTACTGGGCCATCCGCGCGCTGCGCCCGGTGGGCCCGAGCACGCTCAGCTTGACGTCGGCCGAGCTGCCGCGCTTGCTGCCGGCCACGGGATCGTTGTCCCAGGCCACCACGCGCAGGGTCGCCTCGTCCCCGGGCCGGAGCCCGAGCTCGCGCGGGGTGAGCGAGAGCTGGCCGGAGAGGGCGCGGGCCATGTCGATGGGATCGCGCAGCTCGAGCTCGGTGACCTGGGCGTCGCGCTCCACCTCCACCACGACCCGGTCTACGCCGTAGTCGTCGGTGGCCTGCCAGGGCAGGTCGATGGGCTGGTCGACCGCCGCCTCGACGACGACGCGATCGGTGGTGACCACGGGCGCCGCGTCCGCCTCGACCTCGATGCGGTAGTCGGGGCTGCTGCGGGCGTCGCGCCCCTGAAAGAGGAGGAAGCGCCAGACGCCCTCGCCCTGGACCACCACCGAGGCGGAGAGATCGCGCCCGCCGCGCAGCTCGGCGTCCGTCGGGGGGCGCTCGTAGGCCTGGATCGCCGCCGCCTCGAAGGGCTCGGCGGTGCGGGCCGTGATCGTCACCTGCGTGCCGGGCGGCGCGTGGATGGTGCCGTCGGAGTTCGGGACCTCGATCGGCTTCAGGCCGGTATAATCCGGGTAGACATAGTAGAGGACGATGTCGCCGACCAGCGCGCGCTCGCCCTTCTGCACGGGCTCGGAGGCGGCGAGCCGCACCGTCGCCGAGCTGCCCGACCACAGGGCCACCATCGCCTGCGCGGGCCCCACCGGGAGCAGCAGGCCGGCGAGGCAGGCCAGGAGGAAGGCGCCGCCAAAGAGCGCTCCCGCCGGGCGGAGCGTCCGGGTCGGGTGGGCCGCCTGCGGGGAGACGGGCTCGGCGAGGGCGCGGGCCTGCCCGAGCGCGCGGCCCCAGAGCGCGCGGGAGAAGCGGGCGGTCCCGGCCTCGACCTCGGGAGCGCGCTCCACCGAGGTCAACAGGCGGCTGCGCAGGGCGGGGATGAGCTGCTCGAGGCGCCGGGCCTGCTCCAGCGGGTCGCCGGCGGCCCGCCAGCGCCGCAGCAGGGGCAGCGCGAAGCCGAACCAGACGAGGAGGCCGCCGACGCCGATCACCCAGCCCAGGGCCGGGACGCGCCCCAGCCCGGCGCTGAGCAGGAGGCTGGCCAGCACCGTGGCGCCGATCAGGCCTGCCGTCGCCTGCACCAGGGCGCGCAAGGCCAGCAACCCGCGCTCTCGAGCGCTGAGCCGGCCCAGGTGGCGTCTCAATGCTTGCAGATCCTGGTCCATGAACCTCGTCAGGGGATGAGCACCCGCGCCCCTGGAGCGAAGACCGGCAGCCCTGGCCCGCAGCAGCGCCGCGCCCCCACGTCCATCACAAGACAGGCATAGCCCGAGGTGGGCTCCTCCACCACAGCGACCGGCTCCAGGGCGTAGAGATGGGCGACGCGAAGCGCCCGGTCGCGCACGCCCCGGCTCGACCAGCGCCAGTCGGCGGCGTCCAGGCACCAGTGCAGGCAGCCGTCCTCGCCCCGCAGGGCCTCCACCTCGGCCGGGTCCCAGAGGTTGAAGTGGGAGAGCAGCGGCGGCGAGGCGACGCGCTCGTCCTCGGAGACGAAGGCGCAGCGGGGATCGATGGGCGACCGGCCAGGGAGCGGCGGGCGACGCACATAGTAGCGGGGGAGCGCGTCCAGGGGAGGGCGGGCGAGCAGGGCCGAGAAGCTGCTCTCCGAGCCCTCGTAGCGCCCGCGCAGGTCCACGAGCTCTGTGGCGAAGAGCGCCGCGGCCAGGGCCGGCACCAGCAGGCCGCGCGCTCCCAGGGCCACGCCGCCCGCCGCCAGCGCCCAGATCAGGCCGGACAGGAGCGCCAGCGTGTGGCGCTCGCCCAGGTCGGAGAAGCAGGCCAGGGTCAGGTGCCCGAGCAGCGTCCCCACCAGGAGGGCCGCGCTCCGCGCCCGCCAACGGAGCGTGGCCAGGGCGGCGCCCACGCCCAGCAGGAGCAGCCCAGGCAGGGAGCCCAGCCGGCCCAGAGGGGCGGTCCAGAGCGCGTTCATGGAGAACGCGAGCAAACGCTCACCTTCCCCAGGGGTGCCGCCCCCCAACAAGGGGAGCACGGCCCCCAGGCCCACGACCGCTCCCAGGCCCAGCGCCGGCCATAGCCGCAGGGCCAGCCCTGGTCTGCACAGCCCCAGCAGCGCGAGCGGCGCCACGGTCACCCCCACCTCCACCCGGCAGGCCACGGCCAGGGCCAGCGCTCCCCCCGCCAGCGCGATCCACGCGCGCTCCCCCGGGCGGCCCGCTGGCCCCTCCTCGGCCACCAGGCGCGCCACCGCCAGCGTCGCGAGGCCGATCAGGAGGCTGGGCGCGATGACGTTGTAGGCGCTCCCCGACCAGGCGGCATGCGCGGGGTGCAAGGCCAGCAACAGGGCCGCCGCCCAGCCCGCTCGCGGCGCGCTGAGCAGCCCCACCGCGCGCGCCAGCAGCGCCCCGCCCACCAGGCCGAACAGCACGGAGACGAGGGTGGGCACGGCCGGGTGGCGCGGCAGCAGCTGCCCGAGCGCGAACCAGAGCGCCTGCATCGCCGGATAGAGGGTGGTCGTGCCCTCGGAGAGCGGCTGCTCGCCGAGGAAGAGATCGTAATATTCGGCCTCGTGCCCGTCGAAGCGGTGGCCGGCCAGGGCGGGCACGAAGGAGAGCCGGACATAGAGCGCGAGGGCCACGAGGGCGAGCCCGCCGGCGAGCGCTGGCCGCGAGGGCCTGCTCCAAGGACCCCGCGCGGCGAAGAGAAGGGCCGCGAGCGTCCAGATCGCGGCGAGCGCCGGGATCACCCAGGCTCCGAGCCAGTGCAGCCAGGCGCTCACGCGGGCCCCAGCACCTGCACGAGCAGGTCGGGCCCCAGCTCGGCGTCGCGCGGGAAACGGCGCAGCGTGTAGCGGTACGGGCGCAAGGCCAGCAGCAGATCGTCCTCCAGGCCCACGGCGGGCGCGTGGTCGTAGAGCACCACCCAGACCTGCCCGCCCTGGGAGAAGGTCTGGGCGGAGGCGGCGTCGAAGGCGGCGAGATCGAGGGCGGTGCTGGTGTGGACCGCCAGCCCGCCCAGCTGACGGGGCTGCCCGCCCCGGCTGTCGGTGTACTCGAAGCCGGGCAGGCTGACCCGGGGCCAGGGCAGCCAGGGCGAGAGCCGGGCGAGCACGGGCGAGGTGTCGCTCTTGTCGTCGTCGGGCAGCAAGGCGGGGGCGACCAGCCAGAGGCGGTCCCCCGAGCGCGCCCCCTGGAGCGCCGCGTCTACCGCGCGCGGCCGGGAGAGATCGGCCTGGAGCTGCGCCAGCGTGCTCAGCTCCTCGGCGCCGACGCGCGCGCCCCGGACCAGGCAGAGCGCGAGGATCAAGGCGGCGATCCAGCGCCGCTGCGACGCAGCGCCCGCGGCGAGCGCCAGGCTCGGGCCAAAGAGCAGGAGATAAGGGAATTGATGAGGTGCCGCCGCGCCGAGCACGAGCGAGGCGCCCAGCGCGATGCCCAGCGGCAGCGCCGCGGCCAGGGCCGGCCCGCGCAGCCCCGGCAGGGCGAGGAGGCCGATCAGGGCGCCCTCGGGCCCCACCCGCGCCGCCGCCTCCCAGGCCCAGGCCGCGAGACCGCCGCCCTCCAGCCCCCCCTGGCTCCAGCTCGAGCCCCAGACCAGCCGCCGCGCCGCGCCCGCGCCCACCGGCAGGAGCCCCAGCCCGACCGCGCCGAGCAGGCACAGGGCCTCTCGCCGCGCCAGCGCCCGCGCCCGCCACAGCGCGACCCCCCGCCCGCCCCGCCCGGCCCGCACATGCGCCCAACCCGCGAAGGCGACCGCGCCGGCCAGCGACGACCAGGGTCCGCGGGGGGCGGCCAGCCAGAGCGCCAGCGCGGGGACCGCCAACGGGTAATTGTTCACCTCCGCGGCGTAGGCGAGCTGCAGCGGGGAGGTCGCCAGGACCAGCGCGGCGAGAGGCTCGCCCGCGCGCAGGAAGACCAGCGCCGCGCCGGCGCTCGCCAGCAGCGAGAGCAGGATCCAGGCCGCCGGGGCCGGCCAGACGGCGTCGAGGAGCGTGAGCAGGGTCGCGTGGAGCGGCGGGTGCAGCCCCACCCAGGTCGCGACCGCCTGCCCCACCGCGCCCTCCGACCAGGCGCGGCTGACGGGCTCGATGTAGGCGGCGTAGGCCAGGGTGATCTCGTCCCAGCGCGCAGGCCCCCGCAGGGCCCGCAGCGCGAGCGCCGTCACGCCGATGGCCAGCGCCGCGCCCCGCCTCATCTCACCCGCTCCGCGCAGGGCAGGCGCAGGCGCAGACAGGCGCCGCCGCCCTCCAGGTTCTCCGCGCTGATCTGGCCGCCCGCCCCCTCGATGACCTGCTGGCACATCGCCAGCCCCAGGCCCGTGCCCTTGCCCATGGCCTTGGTCGTAAAGAAAGGTTCGAAGGCGTGCTTCATCGCCTCGGGCCCGAAGCCCGGCCCGCTGTCCTCGCAGCGGATCTCCACCTGCCGCGCCTCGCCCTCGCCGATCACGCCCGCGATCAGGCGCACCTCGCCGCGCAGGCTCCCTCCGACCGTGCGCGTCTCGACCGTGGCGTCCGCGGCGTTGAGCAGCAGGTTGACCAGCACCTGATGCAGCTTCTCCCGCTCCAGCCGCACCGAGGGCAGCGCGTCCGGGGCCTCCACCCGCACGTCGAGCGCGCGGATGGCCGGGACGGCGCGCACCGTCGCCACGGCGTCCCGCAGCGCGGCGCCCACGTCTACGTCCTCGCTCATGCCGCTGCCGGGTCGCGCATAGTCCAGGAGCTGACGGAGAATTCGGTGGATTCGGTCCAGCTCGCGACGGCTGCGCGCGACGAGATCGCGCTCGAAGGCCAGCTCGCGTGGACCAGGGTCGTCCATGCTCTCGACCAGGAGGTCCTGAAAGCCGATCACCGCCGTCAGCGGGTTGCCGATCTCATGCGCCAGACCCGCGGCGATGCGCCCCACCCCCGCCAGCTTCTCGCTGCGGACCAGCGCGTCCTGAGCGCGCGCGATCTCGGCGTTCGCCCGCTTCAGGCGCGCCACCTGCCGGCGGGTGCGGCGCCGATAGCCCCGTAACGAGCGGCTCAGGCCGTTCAGATCGTCGCGCAGCTCCTCGAGCTCGGCGGGCGCGCCGATCTGGAGCTGGTAGCCGAACTGTCCGCGCGCGATGCGCCGCGTGCCGTCGCGCAGGGCCTGGATGGGCCGCACCAGGTTGCGCCTCAGCCAGACCCATCCCGAGAAGAAGAGCACCGGCAGCAGCCCCAACGTCGGGACAAAGAGCGCGGCGCCCAGGCTGAGCCCGGAGAGCAGGCGCCCCTGCACCGGCAGGCGCACCCGCAGCGCGGCCGGCGGCGTCCCCTCCCCTCCCACCGGGCTCGTCACCACGACCGCGGTGGGCAGCCAGCGGGGTCCGATGCGCGCCGCCGTCTGCTCCCTCCGCTCCAAGGCCGCCACCAGCGCCGGGTCGAGGCCCTTGGGCGGGCTCCCCTCCACCGCGGCGAGGACGGCCCCGGAGGCGTCCAGCAGGTAGAGCTCGTCCAGCTCGAGCGAGGTCGGCTGGAGCCCGACCAGCAGCGAGACGTCCAGCTCGCCGGGCTCGCCGTGCGTCACGGCGCTGGAGATCAGCTCCGAGTAGGAGAGCGCCACACCGAGCTGGCGCTCCGCCTCGACCTGGGCCGCGATCAACCCGAGCGGGACCGTGGAGACCACCATGGTAGCGACCAGGAGCAGCGTCAACGCCCCTGCGCTCTCAGCCCACACTCCCTTCCGGCGGCCTTCCACGCGACAACGAATACCACACGCGGAGGCCCGTCACCGGGCCGCCCCCGCTACTGGTAGCGGCGGTAGACACCGACGACGATGCCCTGGATGCCGCTCGGCGTGCCAGCCTCGATCCAGATCGCCGACATCGTGGAGTTCGCCGGCTGCAGGCGGATGCGATCGCCTTCCTTGAAGTAGAACTTCACCGTCGCGTCGCCATCGACCAGCGCGACCACGATGTCGCCGTTCCGCGCCGTCTCCTGCTGGCGCACGATCACGTAGTCGCCGTCGTGAATCCCTTCCTCGATCATCGACTCGCCGCGCACCCGGAGCGCGAAGACCGCGCTGTTGGCGGGGATGAGCGAGCGATCGAGGTGAAGGGTCTTCTCGTAGTTCTCTTCGGCGAGGATCGGCGAGCCCGCCGCGACCGCGCCCAGCAGGGGCACGGGGACGACGGCGCTGCGACGCACGGAGCGCGCCTTGCTGGTGAGCTGGATGCCGCGAGCCAGACCGCCCGGAGATCCGCCGACCTTCTTCAGGTAGCCCTTCTTGATGAGGGCCTTGACGTGATCCGCCACCCCGTTCGTCGAGGCGATGCCGAGCGCGTCGCCGATCTCCCGATACGTCGGCGGGAGGCCGCGCTGGGCTACCGTAGGCGACAAACACATTTTGACCACAGGAACGCTCGAAGACATGCTGAAATTCGATCATCCGTGGGTTCAGGCTTATTTTCGCGGGCCCCGC
>CAZKWG010000445.1:0-6828 GCA_964556105.1 uncultured Enterobacterales bacterium
GCGCCGGTCGCGTAGCCCACCGCCTCCAGGCTCTCGGCGAGGGTCTGGACCTCCGGAGACAGGTGGCCGTAGCGGGTGGGATCGCGCCCGTCGCGCACCACGCGGTGCTCGTGCGGCATGCGGCCCGTGAGCAGGCTGGCGAAGCTGGCCAGGGTCCAGCCGGACTGGGCGTAGGCCCGCGCGTACCAGCCGCCGGAGCGGGCCAGCGCGTCGATATGGGGCGTCGTCGGCCGGCTGTGGCCGTAGATGCCCACATGATCCGCGCGCAGCGTGTCGATGACCACCAGCACGATGTCTGGCCGGGCCTCTGGCCCGGGCGCTGGCGGCGCCGAGGGCGTGCAGGCGAGGAGGAGGGGCAGCAGCATGCCGCTCAGCCTATCACCACGCGCCCGCTCCCTCGCAAGCGCCGGGGTCCAGCCCGGCGGCGCGCAGGGCGTCCGGGCTGTAGGGGTCTCCGGCGAGCACCTGCTCCAGGTCCAGCGCGGGCAGCTCCGCTCCGCTGAGCTCCGCGAGATCGTCCAGGAAGAGGGCCGCGAAGACGGCATAGCCCACGTCGGTGAAGTGCAGGCCGTCCAGGCTGATCAGCCCGCCCAGGGGCGCCGTGGTGAGGGTCTGGTCGCCGATGGTCACGCCCTCCGCGTCGAGCTGGTCCACCGCCGAGAACACGTCCACCACGTGCACGTTCGGGTGGGCGGCGGCCAGCTCGGCGAGGAGCGCGTTCGCCTCGATGACCCGCGCGCGGATCTCCGTCAGCGCCAGGGCCACCTCGTCGGCGCTCATCGTCCCCTCGGCCAGGATCCGCGCCACGTTCTGCCGCGCGGTGGGCAGCACGTTGACGTCGGGCGCGTTGCCCAGCACCACCAGCGCGCCCGTGTCCGCCAGGGTCAGCACCTCCTCCAGGCAGGTGCGCAGCTCGTCCGTGGACGTCATGGCGGAGAGGTCCAGCGACGGGTCCATGGCCGCGTCGATGAGGTCGTTGGCCAGCAGGTCCACGCTGATCACGAGCGTAGGCTGGGCCTCGAGGGCGAGCGTGAGCTGCGTGCCGACGACCGGATCGGCCAGCTCGGCGTAGGGGTCATAGATCAGATGCGAGAGGAACGCCTCGCCGAAGTCCCCCGGCCCGCGCGCCAGGTCGCAGACGCTGGAGCCCGGCACGGAGAGGTTCCGCGGGGCAAGATCGGCGTCAACCCGACCATACTGAAAGCCGAAGGCGTCGGACTCCGGGTCGCGCAGCAGCGCCAGCGTGTCGGCGATGGCGGCGGTGGCGAAGTCGCCCGCGTCCGGCAGCGCGCACTCGGGAGGGGCGCCGACGTCGTCGGGCTGCACCTGGCCGAAGAGCCCGTCCACGAACATGGGCAGGGGGAGGTGCGCGCCGAGCTGACGGGCGATCAACGCCGCGGGGCTGGCGAGCTGGCCGTGAGGCGAGGCCCCCGCAGACTGGACGCCCATGCCCAGGCTGGCGCCGACCACCACGGTCCGCTCGAAGGCCGGGTCCAGCGGAGGGTCGTAGGAGAGGACATCGGAGAAGCGGTGAACGCCCTGCCCGTCCGTGAGCCTGAGCTCCGCCGGCCCGGCCTGCGCGGCCCCCTGGACGGTGAGCGTGAGCGTCTCGCCCTCGACCACGAGATCGTAGGCGCGCAGGCCAGCGACGGTGGCCTCGGTGATCGCGCCCGCGTCGAGCCCGCTCTGCGCGAGATCGAGGGTTACACGCTCGTAACCGAAGGAGGGGAGGCGGTCGGGAGAGGCCAGGACGACGGGAGGGATCGGGTCGGACTTACACGCCAGAATCAGAGGAAGAAGCAGGCCCATTCGAAGATCCTCTTGGGTTTCGCGTCTCCTCCGCGTCCCCGCCGCTGTCCGTAGCGCCCGCCGCTGGCGCCGTCGGCACGACGAGCTCGACCGTGCCGCCGAGCATCATCCATCCCAGGCCGAGCCGCCCGAAGTGGTCCAGCAGCTCCGCGCGCCGACGCTCCAGCGCCTCGCGGCGCGGGCGGTTCCTGCGCTCGGCGACAGGCTCGGCGGAGGCCACGAGGATCTCCTGAAGCTCACGCTGAACGCGGACCAGCTCCGCGGTGACGTGGGGGTACTGCTGCTGGATGAACACCTTCGCCATCGTCGTCCTGTCCACGGTGAGGGTTGGCCGAATCGGGCCGACATCAAGCGAGGCCACCCGGTCGGGGTCTACCCCCAAGGGGTCTGACTCCGGCCTCTTATGAACGCTCCGAGCCATCGGCAAGGCTGAATGGCCCGTTCCTTAGCCATAGCGCGAGCGCGCCCCCCGTCAACGTGAGCCGCCGATGGGAGCGGCCGCGGAGCGCATGGTATGCTGATGTTCTGTTCCGGATAACAGGCACGACGTTCGGGGGAACATCATGGCCTACCAAATGGATTATTATCGCGAGAACACGAGGAGCGGCCCTTCGCAATCCGAGCCATCTCCGCTGCAGGAGGATCAGCTCCCGGAGGAGGCGGCCTGGGGCAACCAGGCGATGATCGAGGCCAACAACCTCTCCGTCGCCCCCGAGGTCGAGGCCTCGGAGAGCGGGGGCGGATCGGCCGAGCAGGCGGAGGCCGAGCAGGAGGAGGAGGTCCTCGGACCGGGCGGCTTCGACTACCACGGCGAGGAGCTGGTCAACCCCGCGGTCGCCTGGCAGGACCCGGCCGCGATCCCGGACAGCATCTACGCCGCCGCCTACCAGGACTACCTGGGCTCCTGCACCCTGGAGAGCGTCGGCGGCGTCGAGTGGCGGCAGATGCAGGCCGAGGCCGAGGCCGCGGCGGCGCTGGCGGTGAGCCGCTACGAGGCGCTGCTCCAGGAGGAGTCGTCGAGCGGGCCCTCCGCGGAGGCGCTGCGACACCTCCCGCCAGAGGATCGAGAGGCGCTGGAGCTGATCGCGCGAGAGCAGGCCCTGCACCGGCTGAACGTCGGCCACACCGGCGGCGTGGGGGAGGTGGACCTCGCCTCGATGAACCCCACCGAGCAGTACAACTACCTGCACGACCTCGTGCTGCGCTCCGGCGGGACGTTCACCGAGGCCGATCTGGAGGTCAACCTCATCGGCATCCGCGGGATGAACGTCGAGGGCGAGACCCACGACAACGGGCTCGGCGAGGACGGCCTGGCCGCCTACGACGACACCATCTACGCCGTGCGCATGGTGGACGGGAAGCCCGAGGTCTACACCTTCGCGGCGACCACCGACTACGGCGACCGCTCCGACCTGCAGGAGACGAACTTCGGCTACGACGATCCGGACGGCGAGCGCGAGTACCTGCTGCTGGCGGACGGCAGCTACGACATGTACATGAACAGCAACATCACCACGATGTCCGACACCGATCTGCAGGCGCACGCGCTGCGCGAGGGCCGCTCCTACGTCGAGGGCCAGAACCCCGCGACCAGCGTGCTGGACGTGGACCGCGACCGCCAGGTGGACCCCGAGGAGCTGGAGAACCACAGCTACCAGCACCAGGGGATCAACGTGCACGTCGGCGGTCGGTACGACGACGCGAAGGTGGACTCCTGGTCCGCCGGCTGCCAGGTCATCCCGCGCGCCCCCCGCGACGCGGCCAACGGGGTGGACGGGGTGAGCTACTACGACACCTTCCTGCGGCTGCTGCAGGAGGATCCGCGCGCCGCCGAGGCGAACAAGGGCACCAACGCCCACGTCGGCTACACGCTGGCGACGGCCCAGAACCTGCCCAGCGCGGGCTGAATCAAACTAGGATATTTCCTAGTTTATCGCGCGCGCCCGCGCCGCGTCCTCCGGCGCCCGCGCCGCCTCGTAGAGCGCCCCCGCGAGCGCCGCCGCCGCCGCCGCGCGCTCCCGCTGCCCGAGCTGCGCGGCCAGCTGCGCGACCTGCTCCAGGTTCGAGGCCGCGTCCCGCTCCGGGGTCCCGCCCGCGCGCCAGAGCGCCTCGACGCGGGCGAGGTGGGCGTCGAAGGCCACGAGATCGCTGGCATGCAGCGCGAGGAGGGCCAGCGCGCTGCGCACCATCGGCTCCAGCCCGACCCAGCGGTGCGTCTGCACCTCCTCCAGGCTGCGCTTCAAGAGCGGGTAGGCGTCCCAGATCCGGCCCTGCTCCGTCAGGATGCGCGCCATGTTGTAGCGGGGGAGCGAGGCGTAGGAGGAGCCGATCTCGTCATAGACGCGCAGCGAGGCGCGGAAGTGGGCCGTCGCCTCGACCAGCTCGCCGCGCCGCTGCTCCAGCACGCCGAGCACGTTGAGGGCCGCGGCGCGGTGCCCCTGGACGTTCAGGCGGGCCAGCTCGGCGATCGCGGCGATCAGCGCCTTCTCCCGCGCCTCGTCCGACGGCAGGGTCTCCAGGAACCAGGAGTGTTTGCTGTTGATGGCGACCAGGTCCAGCAGGCCCGCCTCCGTCGCGATCCGTTGGGAGAAGCGGCCCATCTCGGCGGCCTCCTCGCGCAGGCCGGCGTGTCGGAGGATGGTGCACAGGTCGAGGGCGGTCAGCGACTGCACGAAGGCGTCGCCCAGCTCCTGCGCCTGCCGGAGGGTGTCCCGCAGGATGGCCTGGGCCGTGGCGACCTCGCCCAGCTCGAAGCAGGCGCCGCCCAGGCGGCGGCGGGTGTCCAGCACCAGCGCCGGTCGGCCGGCCCGCGTCGCGGCGTCCACGGCCCGCGCGTAGCAGGCCCGCGCCTCGGCGCGGTCGCCCAGGCCGAACTGCAGGGTGTGGCCGCGGAGGGCCCAGAGGCGGGCGGCGGCGAGGTCCTGCTGATCGGGCGGCAGGGCCGGCAGCGCGCGCTCGGCGAGGTCGAGCAGGGCCCGCTCCTCGGCGTGGCAGCCGTTGAGCGAGGCGCCGTGCGCGGCGTCCAGGAGCGGCTCGACGGCGGCGAGCGCCTCCCCGGCCGCGAGGCGGTGGCGACCCAGGCGACCGAGCCCCTCCCAGCCGAGCGCGCTGTCCCCCAGGGCTCGGGCCGCCGCCCGATGGTGGGCGACCGACCGCCCCGCCGCCGCGGCCCGCTGCAGCAGCGCCTCGCGCAGCATGTTCTGGGAGAAGGCGAAGCTGTGCTCCGACGATCCCGCCCGCAGCAGGCGGCGCCCCATGCAGGCGTCGAGCAGATCGGGCGCCGGTCGCACCCCCAGCGCGGCCGTCGCGGCGGACCACTCGCCCCGGTCGACCTCCAGCCCCAGCGTGGCGGCGACCTCCAGGGCCTCCAGGTCCTCGGCCCCGCGCGCCGCGAGCAGCGCGTCCACCTGCGCCTGCACCAGCCCCGACACGCTCTCCGGCAGGGCGACCGGGGCGCCCGGATCCAGCTCGAAGCCCGCGGGGCCCGCGACCAGGGCTCCGGCGCTCACCCAGGCCCCGACGATCCCTTCCGCGAAGAGGGGGTTGCCCGCGCTGCGCGCCGCCACGCGCTCCGCCAGGGCGGGGCTCAGGCGCAGCCCGGCGCTGGCCAGCCGGGTCCAGAGCTCCTGGGGCAGCGGCCCCAGGGCCAGCGCCTCAACCTCGGCCCGCTCGGACAGCGCCCGCCAGGACGCGCCCAGGGCCGGGCTGGCCGCCAGCGCCTCATCCCGCGCCGCCAACGCCAGGACCACCGGGCCGGCCTCCTCCTGCCCGAGCAGGTGACGCGCCAGGCCCAGCCCGTCCGGGTCCTCGGCGGCGTCGTCCAGCGCCAGGAGCAGGACGCGATCCCCGGCGAGGCGGCGCAGGACGCGCAGCAGCAGCGCGTAGCGTTCCCCCTCGGTCTTCGTCGCCCGCGCGCCGCCGGCCTCCTGCCCGAGCAGCTCGCGCAGGGCGTGGTGGTCTTCGGCCCGCAGCGCGGCGCAGATGGGCGAGCGGCTGAGGTGCTGCGCCAGCGCCTCGCCCCCCAGCCCCTCGGCGCGCAGCATGCGCCGCAGCAGCGAGAGCAGGCCGGCGTCCTGCCCCTCGCCCAGGCGCCCCTGACAGACGAAGGCCAGCCCGACGGCGTCCGACCGCTCGCAGAGCCAGCGGAGCAGGCGGCTCTTCCCGCACCCGAGCGCGCCGGTCAGCAGCAGGACCTGGGCGCGCCCCTCGTCATGGGCGACGATCAGGCGCCGCCAGAGATCATCGCGCTCGGGCTCGCGCCCCACCAGCGGCCGCTCGCGCAGGCCGTACAGGCCCGTCCCGACATCGACCAGGGCCAGCGGCGGCTCCTGAGACCGGGCCGGGCGCCAGTCGGCCGGCGCGCGCGGCCCGTCGAGGGCCATCGGCTCCACCTCCAGTCGTAGCGGCAGCACGTCCCCCGGATCCGCGACCTGGGTCTGGTTGCTCGCCACGCCGAGGAGGTGATGCGCGGTGGTGTCGGCGATGAAGCCCGGGGTGCGCCAGGCCCCCTCGGGCTCGTCCGCGTCGGGCTGGGGCTCCCAGTCCACGGTCCAGCGGGCGGCGGGATCGTCGGAGAGGCGCTCCAGGGCGGCGCTGGCGTCGGCGGCGCGCTGAAACCGATCCTGAGGATCCAGGCACAGCATGCGGGAGAGCCAGTCCGAGAGCCGCGGCGGGACCTCGACGCGCGTAGGGCCCCAGCGCATAAGGCGCCCCGCCGCGCCCGTCGCAGCCTCGGCGAAGGTGTCCACCGCCTGGACGATGGTCCAGGTCAGCACGCCCAGCGCGTAGAGGTCGGTCCAGGGCCCGTACGCGCGCCAGTCCCCCGCGATCTGCTCGGGGGCCATGAAGGTCGGCGTGCCCGCGCGCGGCTGGAAGCCCGGCTCGGGCAGGGTGCCCAGGCGGTGGGCGATGCCGAAGTCCGCCAGCAGGACGCCCTGACGCTCCTCGCGGCGCGTCCCGATCAGCTCGTTGCTCGGCTTGATGTCGCGGTGGATGACGCCGCGGGCGTGGGCGAAGGCC
>CAZKWG010000446.1:0-6827 GCA_964556105.1 uncultured Enterobacterales bacterium
ATAGATCGGCGATTTCATGCTCGCGCCGCTCCGGCGAGTCGGCCCTGTCGAGGTCGTCGGTCGCGGGCGCCGGGGTCGGGCCACCTTGACGCCCTGCTCCTCGAGATCGCGGTGGTAGCGCTGCCGCTCGGTGTCGTTGGTCAGGGTGCGGTACGCGCGCGTCAGCGTGGCGAAAACGGTCTCGAGGCGCTCACGATAAGGGCCGAGCTCCTTACGGAAATAGCGATCCGGATGCCAGGCGCGCGACATCTCGTAGTACGCCGTCTGGACGGCCTTGGCGTCCGCGTCAGGGGCCACGCCGAGCAGCTCGAAGAAGGTCCCGGACTGGACCAGCTCGAACAGCTCGTCGATGCGCGCCCGCTCCGCTGGCGTGAGGTCAACCTCCGGCATCCTCGTCTCCATCACCAGGATAGCGCCTTCGCGCCCTCGGGTGTGCGGCGCGGTAGACCTGGAGCAGATGTGCGGCGTCTGCGTGCGTATAGCGCTGGGTCGTGGACAGGCTGGCGTGGCCGAGCTGCTCCTGGATTCCTCGCAGATCTGCGCCGCCCGCGAGCAGGTGGGTGGCGCAGGAGTGGCGCAGCATGTGCGGGTGGAGCCCCGGCTGGCCGTTCTTCGCCCCCGCGTCGCGCACGATCTGCCAGGCGGAGCGCACGCTGAGCCTGCCCCCGTCGCGGTTGCGGAAGAGCGCGCCCTCGCGCGGCCCCTCGACGAGCCAGGCGTGGATCGCCTCCGCGGCGGGCGGGCCGAAGGGCACGACGCGCTCCTTGTCACCCTTGCCGCGCACGCGCACCATGCGCTCGGTGAGGTCGATGTCGTCGAGGTTCACGCCGACGGCCTCGCTCACGCGAAGGCCGGCGCCGTAGAGCAGCTCCAGGAGCGCCTGATTGCGCAGCTTGAGCCGCCCCTCCTGCGCCGGCTCCTCGACGACGTTCGCCGCCTCGGGCACCTCGAGGAAGCGCGGCACCGACCTCGGCACCTTCGGGCTGGAGAGCCGCTCGGCGGGGCTGGCCGAGAGCACCCCCTCGCGCACCAGCCAGCGGTAGAAGGTCCGCACCGCGGCGATGCGCCGCGACAGCGTGGCGGGCGACCAGCGCTCCCCCGCCTCGGTCTGCCCCGTGGCGAGCCAGCCGCGCAGGTCGCGGAGCCGCGCCTGCCGAGCACTTTGTCCACGATTTTCCAGGAATCCCACCAGCGCCCCCAGGTCGCCGCTGTAGGCGCGGAGCGAATGCGAGGAAAAACCTCGCTCAGCACGAAGCGCGTCGAGCCATCTTTGAACGTCAGGATCCATGTCTTCGGGCACTCCGGCGAGGCGGTTCCTGCTTGCGGTGGCGCTTCGAGCGGTGTAGCAAGCGCCCTGCTACCTCGGATGGATACCTCATGGCTCGCCCCCTCGTCATCGTCGAGTCCCCCGCAAAGGCTCGAACCATCGGGAAGCTGCTCGGCAGCGGCTACCACGTCGAGGCCTCGATCGGCCACGTCCGTGACCTGCCGCGAAAGGCGGCGGAGATCCCGGCTAACGTCAAGGGCGAGCCCTGGGCGCGTCTGGGCGTGAGGGTCGATCAGGACTTCGAGCCGGTCTACATCGTGCCGCTCGAGAAGAAGGCCCAGATCAAGAAGCTGAAGGAGCTGCTCCAGGACGCCTCCACCCTCTACCTCGCCACCGACGAGGATCGCGAGGGAGAGAGCATCTCCTGGCACCTGCTCGAGGTGCTCAAGCCGAAGGTGCCGGTCAAGCGGCTGGTCTTCCATGAGATCACCGCGCCGGCCATCCAGCATGCCATCAGCCACCCGCGCGCCGTGGACATGAGCCTGGTGCGCGCGCAGGAGACGCGGCGCGTGCTGGACCGGCTCTACGGCTACGAGGTCTCGCCGCTGCTCTGGCGGAAGGTCGGCTCGGGCCTGTCGGCGGGCCGCGTGCAGTCCGTCGCGGTGCGTCTGGTGGTGGAGCGCGAGCGGGCGCGCCTGGCCTTCCGGTCGGCGAGCTGGTGGGACGTCGCGGGCCCCTTCTCCGCGGCAGGTGGAACCTTCGAGGCTGATCTGACCGCCTGGGCGAAGGCGCGCCTGGCCACGGGCAAGGACTTCGACGACAAGAGCGGCCAGCTCAAAGCAGGGGTGGAGTGCCAGCGCCTGGACGAGGCGCGGGCGAAGCAGATCGCCGCCAGCCTCTCCGGCGGCAAGGCGAAGGTCAGCCAGGTCGAGGAGCGCCCCTACCGCGACAGCCCCTACCCGCCGTTCACGACCAGCACGCTCCAGCAGGAGTCCAACCGCAAGTTCAAGTGGACGGCGCGCAAGACCATGCAGGTCGCGCAGCAGCTCTACGAGAACGGGTGGATCACCTACATGCGCACGGACTCGACGACGCTGTCGACCGAGGCCGTCTCCGCCGCTCGCGCGCTGATCCAGAGCGCCTATGGGGCCGCCTATCTGCCGGCCAGCCCGCGCCTGTACCGCTCCAAGGTCAAGAACGCGCAGGAGGCCCATGAGGCCATCCGGCCGGCCGGCGCCCGCTTCCGCGGCATCGACGAGGCCGAGCGCGAGCTGGACCGCGAGGCGGCGCGCCTGTACGAGCTGATCTGGAAGCGCACCGTGGCCTGCCAGATGGCCGACGCCACCGGCGAGCTGCTCACCGTCACGCTCTCCGCCGGGGAGGGCACCTTCCAGGCCCGCGGCAAGACCATCCGCTTTCCTGGCTTTCGTCGCGCCTACGTCGAGGGCGCCGACAACCCCGAGGCCGAGCTGGCCGACCAGGAGCGCCTGCTCCCCTCGATGAAGCAGGGGGACGTGCTCGACATCGGGCAGCTCGTCGCGCGCGGCCACGAGACCCAGCCGCCCGCGCGGCTCACGGAGGCCACGCTCGTCAAGGAGCTCGAGGCGCGCGGCATCGGTCGCCCCTCGACCTACGCCAGCATCATCGAGACGATCCTCGAGCGGGACTATGTCTTCAAGAAGGGCACCGCCCTGGTGCCCACGTTCACCGCCTTCGTCGTGACGCAGCTCCTCGAGACCAACCTCGGCTGGCTGGTGGACTACGACTTCACGGCGAAGATGGAGGAGCAGCTCGACGACGTCGCGGGAGGAAAGGGCGATCCGACCGAGTATCTTCGCCGCTTCTACGTGGGCGACAGCGGGCTGCGCTCCAGCCTGGCCCGCGCGAACGAGACGGTGGACCCGCGCACCGCCTGCACCCTGCCCATCGGGGTGGACGAGGACGGCGTCCCCATCGCCGTGCGCGTCGGGAAGTTCGGCCCTTACCTGAGCGCCGGGGAGGCGCGGGCGGACATCCCCGACGCCCTGGCCCCCGACGAGCTGACCATCGAGCGCGCCCGGGAGCTGCTGAAGACGAAGAAGGAGGGCCCGCGCGCGCTGGGCGTGGACGCCGCGACGAACAAGGCGGTCTACCTGCTCACCGGCCGCTTCGGACCGTACGTTCAGCTCGGCGAGGCCGAGGGCGACGCCCGGCCCCCGCGCGCGAGCCTGCTCAAGGGAATCACCGAGCAGACCCTGGACCTCGCGACGGCGCTGCAGCTCCTCAGCCTGCCGCGCGAGCTAGGCAAGGACCCTGCCACCGGCGACGTCGTCATCGCGACCAACGGGCGCTTCGGCGCCTATCTGAAGGCCGGCGAGCGCACGCGCAACCTGCCGGAGGAGCGCCTGGTCCTGACCATCGGGCTGCAGGACGCGCTGACCATCCTCGCCCAGCCCGCCGCGCGCCGCCGCGCCGCCGCCCCAGCCGCCAAGGAGCTGGGGGTCGATGCGACCACGGGCCGCACGGTGCGCCTCTTGGAGGGCCGCTTCGGTCCTTACGTGACCGACGGGGAGACCAACGCCAACGTGCCGAAGGACGCGAGCGTCGACGCGGTCCTGCTGGCGGACGCGATCTCGTTGATCCGCGCTCGCGAGGGCCTGCCGAAGAAGGCGAAGCCCGCGCGTCGGGGTCGGGCAGGGACCGCCCGCGCGGCCAGGGCCGCCCCAGCGGCGAAGGCTCCGAAGGCCCCCAAGGCCGCCCCCGTGGCCAAGGAGCCCAAGGCCGCCAAGGCTCCTGCCGCGCCGAAGGCTCCTGCCGCGCCCAAGGCCGCTGCCGCGCCGAAGGCTCCTGCCGCGCCGAAGGTCGCCAAGGCCGCCAAGGCCGCCGCGGAGCCCAAGGCCGTCAAGACCGCCAAGGTCGCCGCGGAGCCCAAGGCCGCGAAGGCCACCAAGGCTCCCGCGGCGCCCAGGAAGGCGGCCGAGACCAAGAAGGCGGCGAGCTAGTACCGGCCGCGCGCCTCAGCCGAAGAGCAGGCTCCACTCCAGGTCCAGCGTGCGCTGGTACTCCGGGTCGGCGTCGCCGCGGTGCTCATCGATCAGCGCCGCCGCGACCCGCCGCACGTCGGACGCGTGCACCAGGCCGTCGGGACTCTCCAGATCCAGCAGGTGGTCGTTCATCAACGCCAGCAGCTTCTCGTCCAGATGCCCGAGATCGACCAGCAGGTCGAGGAACGCGCCCGCCTCCTGGTCGAGGCTGAGCACGCGGGAGCTCGGAGGATGACGGGTCATGGGCTGGTCCGGCGGATGTACCTGTCGCCCGGTAACCTCTGGATCACCCCTGTCAACTCGAGGGCGCAAAGGCGCCGCAGGAGCGTGACGGGGTCCTGGCCGGTCTGATCCACGAGCGCGTCCAGGCTGTGGGGGCGCTCCAGCAGGAGCAGCAGCGCCTCCCCGTCCCCGCCGCTGGCCTTGGATGGCCCGCCAAGACCGAGGGCGGCCAGGAGGTCCTCGGGGCCCCGGCAGAGGCGCGCGCCGTCCGCGAGGAGGTCCAGGCAGCCCTGGCTGGCCTCGTGGAGCGGGCTGCCGGGCACGGCCAGCACCTCGCGGCCGTACTCGTTGGCGAAGCGCGCGGTGATCAGGGCGCCGGAGCGCCGCGCGGCCTCGACGACCAGGGTGGCGCGCGCGAGCCCGGCGATGACGCGGTTGCGCTGAGGAAAGGTCCAGCGGGCGGGGTGGGTGCTCGGGGCGTACTCGCTGAGCAGGAGCCCGCCCGCGTCCAGGATCTGATCGGCGAGGCGCTGCTGATGGCGGTCCAGGGGCAGGTCCAGGCTCTGGCCCAGCACCGCCACCGTGCGCGCCGGGACCGTCGCGTGCGCCTCGGCGTCGATGCCGTGGGCCAGCCCGCTGACCACCACGGCCCCCGCCTCGACCACGGCGCGAGCCAGCGCGCGCGCCAGGCGCCGGCCGTTCTCCGTGCAGCGCCGGGTGCCGACCAGCGCCAGGGCGGGCTCCTTCAACAGGCGCAGATCGCCGCGATAGAAGAGCACGGCCGGCGCGTAGGCCAGCCCGACCAGCGCGCCCGGCCAGCCGGGGTCCGCCAGCGTGAGGACCTCGCCGGGCTCGGGCAGCGGACGGCCGGAGAGCAGCGCGCTGGCGCGGTGGGGCGTCAGACCGGCGTCGATCAGCCGCTCCAACGAGAGGTGGGGCAGCGCCTCAGGGGCGTGCTCCCGAAGCGGACCAGTCCAATCGACGCGGCCGCTGGCGAGAGCAGCGGCGTGCCAGAAAGCGGAGAGCATGTTCATCGAGCGCCTCGTGGAAGCGCTCGGTGAGGGTGGTGGGCGCCCGTGAATAGTCACGCCGGCGCCTCAGGCAAGGGGCTGCTCGGCCCTACTCTCCCGAGCAGTCCAGACAGGCGCTCGGCACGTCCAGCCCGTCCTCGCGACCGCCGTAGAGCACGACGATGCTGACGCTGCTGGCGAAGCTCTGCGCAGGGGCCTTGCCCACCAGCGTGTTGCCGCCCGCGCCGTCGGCCACGTAGATCTCCGCCGTGTAGTCCCCAGGCGGGACGTTCATGGCGATCCACACGCCGTCGGCGGTGGTCGAGATCGCCGAGCGGCTGGGGATGCCGTTGAAGGTGAACCCGATGTCCATCTCGCTGGGGATGAGCCCGTCTGCGTCGCGCAGCAGCACCTGCGCGTGCTCGATGATGTCACCGTTGCAGTCGCGCACGGTGCCCGCCATGACGCCCAGGGTCTCGTCGATGATCACGCCGAAGACCGAGGGCAGCGTCAGCCAGGTGTCGTTGGACACGCTGATCAGGGTCAGGTCCTCGTCGGGAGAGTCGTAGAAGACGTGGTACTCGTAGGTGTCGTGGTACTCGGCGCCGCCGTCGCTGACGCCGTAGGTGAGCGCCTGGCAGAGCGGCACCTCGGGGACGAACTGCCCCGCCGCGTCCGTGGTGGCCGTCGCGTCGGGCGAGCCGCTGACGGTGTCGGCGTGGTAGAAGCTCACCGTCGCCGCTGGGGTGATGTTGCCCGACGCGAACTCCTCGACCGTGGCGACGCCGCCCGAGCGACTGGACACGCAGCTCGGGTCCACGGTCTCGCTGAACCAGCTGGCTCCGTCGTAGCAGGTCAGATCCCCGACGGCCGTGGTGGTCTCGTTGACCCAGCGAGCGTAGAGCTCTTCCTGGGTGGGCTCTGCCTCGCCGGTATCGCCCGTCTCAGCCGTCTCGGTCGGGGTGTCGGTCTCCTCGACCTCCTTGTCCTTGCAGCCGACGGCCAGGGCGACGAAAAGACACAGAAATCCACGCATGCTCGCCTTCCTCCTCGCCGGTTCTTTAGCGTCCGGCAGGAGCAGGCGTCAAGGGTTCCCCTGCTCAGAGCTTGAGATTCGCCCGAACGTCTCCGTCGTAGAGCGGATCGAGGGCGGCGGCGAGCTGCAGCGCCTCGGCGTCGGTGCGGGCCGGCGGCGTCGGCCGCAGCACGAGGTAGAGGTCCCCGCGACCGCCCGCGCTGGGCACGCCCTTGCCGCGCAGGCGCAGCCGCTGCCCGTTGGTCGCGCCCGGCGGCACGTTCACGCGC
>CAZKWG010000447.1:0-6826 GCA_964556105.1 uncultured Enterobacterales bacterium
CCAGGTAGCTGACCTCCCAGCCCTCGCGCTCGAGCGCGTGGCAGGAGTCCAGGATGGCCTTGTGCTCCGTCGCGACCGTGATCAGGTGCTTGCCCTTCTCGGCGTAGAAGCGCGCGACGCCCTTGACCGCCAGGTTGTCCGACTCCGTCGCGCCGGACGTGAACACGATCTCCTTCGAGGAGGCGCCGATCAGCGCGGCGATCTGCTCGCGGGCGATCTCCACGCCCTCCTGGGCCTCCCAGCCGAAGCGGTGGTTGCGGCTGGCGGCGTTCCCGAACTTCTCGGTGAAGTAGGGGAGCATGGCCTCCACGACGGCCGGATCGCAGGGGGTCGTCGCGTGGTTGTCAAGGTAGATAGGCAGCTTCAGCGCCATGATTTCCTCAGATCGGATCGTGAACGGCGACGACCAGCGCCGGAGGCTGCTGGCCGGAGTGGAGCCCCTCGTCGCAGGTGCGACAGGCGCTACGGGAGGTGTGCGGGGCGCAGACCCTGCACGCCGACAGGTAGTCCATGCTCTCCTGGAGCTCCTGCTCCAGGCTGCGCAGCCGGCCGAGCGCCGCCTGCGTCTCTTCGAGCTTGCGCGCGTAGAAGGCGCGCAGCCGGTGCATCGCCGCCGGGCCGGAGCCGGCGTTGCGAAGGTCGTGGAGGAACTCGCGGATCTCCGGCAGCGAGAAGCCCAGCTCCTGGAGGCGATCAATCCACTGGATGCGAAACACCGCGTCCGGATCATAGAGGCGAAAACCACCCTTCGTCCGGCGGGCCGGGGTCAGGAGCCCCAGCTCCTCGTAGAAGTGGATCGCGCGCACGGTCTTCCCGCTCTGCTCGGCGAGCTGGCCGACGCGGAGATAGGTATCGGGTGCGTGGAGAACCTCTTCAGCCACCGTGATCTCGCCTCTCGTGAACCTGTATAACCTGACCCTTACGTACGCGTCAGGTTTAGGTCACTTCTCTACCCCCGGGCTCGGGGCGTGTCAATGAGACGGAGAGGGCAAAGGCACGCTCTGCCAGCCCTTCTCCGGCTTCCAGGCGCGGATCTTGAGCTCTGCGCCGTCGGTCCATATCTCCAGGGTGCCGTCCTGGTCGGTCCGCAGGATCTCCGGCCAGCGGGCCAGGACCTCGGGCGCCGGGTGGCCGAAGGCGTTGCCGGCGCCCACGGAGATCACCGCCAGGGTCGGCTGAAGCGCCGCGACGAAGGCCGGGCTCGAGGAGGTGCGGCTGCCGTGGTGCGGCACCTTGACCACGTCCACGGGCGGGAGGCGGTCAACGAGCCAGCGCTCGGCGTCGGCCTCGACGTCGCCCGTGAACAGGAAGCTGCGCCCGGCATGCTGGACCAGCAGCACCAGGCCGCGGTCGTTGTCCGTCTCGCCGGGCGGCGCCGCCAGCCAGGCCCCGGGGAGGGGATCCTCGGGCCCGCGGATGGGCACCCCCCGCTCTCGCAGGCGAGCGAGCAGCCCAGCGTAGAGCGCCTCGTCCGGGCGCGCGTCGCGGCTGACCCAGAGCCCGCCCACCGGGATCGCGTCGAGCACCGGGATCAGCCCGCCCAGATGATCGGCGTCCGGATGCGAGAGCAGGGCCACCTCCAGCCGGCTGACGCCCTCGCGGCGCAGCCAGCGCAGCACCGCGTCCGAGGGCGGTCCACCGTCCACCAGCCAGGCGCGCCCGTCCGGCCAGCGCAGCAGCGCCGCGTCCCCCTGGCCCACGGAGAGGAAGGTCACGGTGAGCCCGCCGCGCGGCAGCTCGCGCAGCCCGAGGCCCAGGAGCAGCAGCCCGCACACCAGCCCCGGGTGCCGTCGAGACGGCACGGCGAGGGCCACCACCAGCGCCCCCAGCGGCCCAACCGCCGGGTGGAGGGGATCCGTCGCCAGCGGGCGCATCGCCAGGATCGCCAGGTGAACCGCCCAGTCTCCTGCCCAGAGCGCGGCCGACGCCACGGGCTCCGGCGCCGCCAGGGCGATCAGCGCCGCCGGGGTCGCCACGCCGCCCACCAGCGGCACCGCCACCAGATTGGCCAGCGGCGAGAGCGGCGGGAGCTCCTGAAACAGCCAGGCCGCGACCGGCAGCGTCCCGGCCGTCGCGCCCAGGGTCGTGGCCAGCGCCCCCACCCCCGCCCGCAGCGGCCAGGGCGCGTCCGGCGGCAGCCAGCGCGTGACCCGCGGCCCCACCCAGAGGATCCCCGCCACGGCGCCGAAGGAGAGCAGGGCCGAGGCCTCGAAGACCTGGCTCGGGTCGAGCAGGACCAGCGCGCACCCCGCCAGCCCGAGCGCGCTCCAGGCGTGCTGGCTGCGGCCCAGGCTGCGGGCGGCCACCGCGGCCCCCACCATCCACACCGAGCGCAAGGCCGGCACGGGCCAGCCGACCAGCGCCGCGTAGGCCGACGCCGCCCCGAGCGCGCAGAGCCCCGCGAGGAGGCTGGTGATCCGCGGCCAGCGCGCGAAGGCCAGCGGTGACGCCACCAGCCGGGCCAGCGCCCCCGCGGCCGAGGCGACCAGGGCGATGTGCAGGCCGCTGACCGAGAGCAGGTGGGTGGTCCCGGTGCGCTGGAGGAGGATCCGCTCCTCCTCGGGGAGCTGATCGCGCCGCCCGGTCGCCAGCGCCAGCAGCAGCCCCGCGTGTCGCGCCTCTCCGAGCGTCGGCGTCGGCGCGGGCGTCCCCAGCGGCACCCAGCCCAACACCCGCCGCACGGGGCGTCGCGCCAGCCCGTCCGCCGCCTCGGAGGGCCAGGAGCCCGGCAGGCGGTTGACGGCCCCCAGCGGGCGGGTCCAGGCGGCCAGACCCGTCCCGGGGAGGGGGGCCGGCTCCGAGAACCGCCAGGTGACGTCGCCGGCGGTGGTCCGCACCACCGCCTCGCTGCCGCTCGCGCTCAGCACGGTCCCGACCGTGTGCGCCTCGCCTGCGCCATCCACGCGCCCGCCCGGCTGGACGCCCACCGCCGCCGCGCCCAGCAGCGCCGCGCCCAGCAGGCAGGCCCCCGCCGCCGCCCGGGTCGCGCGCCCGATCGCGGCCAGCGACGCCAGGACGAGCGCGCCCACGATCAGGGGCCCCGGCGCGGGCTCCCACAGCGGCCAGCTCGCCGCGCCCACCGCCATCGCCAGGGCCGCAAAGGCCAGGGGCTCTCGCATGCACACCTCCACGCCGGTGCGCCGTATGCAAGACGCGCGCCATGCCGAGGACGCCGTCCTGATCGGGATCGGCACGGCGATGTGCTACGGTCGACGGTCGACATTCGTCACCCCTGACGGTTCCAGCCGCACGTACAGCGGGGCATGCTAAGGTGTGCCTCCCCATGGGGAACTGACCTTCAACGAAGAAGGTTAGGATCTCGCAGGAGGAGACGTGAGAGCTGTCTGGGTCGCAACGCTCTGGTCCGGCGCCCTCGCCTCCGGCTGCGGCGCGCGAGACTGCGCCGCGCTTCAGGTCGCCGACGAGCGTGACTGGTGCTACCACGGCCAGGCCATCGATCTGGCGAAGGACAAACGAACCGAGGAGGCCATCGCCGCGCTGAGCAGCATCCAGGCGCCGATGGTGCGCTCCTTCGCCACCGAGAAGATCCTCACCGACGCCTCGAGCGGCTTCACGCAGCAGCAGGCCGAGGGCCTGTGCAAGGCGCTCGTCGAGCCCTACGGCACGAGCTGCATGCGCGCCTGGTCTCGGCCCCATCTCTGGAAGACGCCATGAGGTGCCTCGGGCTCGTCTCCCTTCTGCTCGGCTGCGGTGTCCGCCCCGTCCCCGAGGGCACCCCCCAGAGCGTCGCCGACAAGGTGCGCTTCTGCGCCGACATGGACAGCGACGTCCAGGACTGGTGTGTGCTGGGCGCGGTGCAGACCGCCGAGGTCCTCCCCGGTCAGGTGATCTACACGCTCTGCCGCGACATGAAGGACTCCGGCGCCCGGGACGCCTGCCTGGAGTATTTCTCCCGTCTCGACACGTCGATCGGCCGTGAAGAGGAGATCTGCTCCCAGGTCCAGCAGCAGCGCCTGCGCGAGAGCTGCTGGCTCTCCGTCTCCGAGCGCGTCATGCGCAGCACCGCCTCCATCGAGGAGGTCGCCTCCGCCTGTCGAAAGGCAGGGACCTTGGAGGCCCACTGCCTGGCGCACCTGCCCGCGCAGCGGCAGACGGTCTGGATGCAGAACGGCGGCTTCGGCCTCATGTACCGGGAGCTGGAGACCCTGCTGACGCTCAGCGCGAGCGCGGCCGACATGTCGGGGCTGGGCTTCGCGACCGGCGTCGCGGCCAACGCCATGGGCGGCCAGAGCGGCGCCGGCATCTGCCGGGTCTTCGGCCAGGGCGAGGCCGGCCGATCCTGCCAGGAGTCCTTCATGATGGCCGGCCAGAGCTTTCAGGGGAGCACTCAGGCGCCGCTGTCGTCGCCGAGGGGCCAGCCGTAGCCGCCCCCGCCGGGCGTCGCGATCCGCAGCCGATCTCCTGCCCGAGCCCGCCAGCGGCGCGGCGCGGGCTCCCAACCCGCTCCGAGATCGCGCTCGTCCAGACCCGGGGCGCCCGGCGAGCCTCCCTCCAGACCGGGCGCCCCCTGGTCTCGGCGGCCGGCGAGCTGCGCTACCTCGGCCTCCTCGAGGTAGTCCCAGGCCTTCAGCAGCCCGTCGCCGGGCGGCCAGCGCCCCGCCCCGCCCGTGCCACGGCGGATCGCGCACGCGCACAGGCGCACCGGGAAGCGGCTCTCCAGCTCCTCGACGTCCGTAGCGCGGGTGTTGGTCATGTGGACCTGCCCCGTGCCGCCCGCGAAGCCAGGCCCCGCGCCGCTGCCGCCGCCGATGGTCTCGTACCAGGCGCCGCGCGCGGTGCCGACGGTGAGGTTGTTCATCGTCCCCTGGCTGGCGGCCAGCGCCCCCACCGCGCGCAGGAGGGCGTCGACGAGGCGCTGGCTGGTCTCCACGTTTCCGCCCGCCACCGCCGCGGGGGGCCGCGGGTCGCAGAGCCCGCCCGGCTCGATGTCGAGGGTGACGGGCTCGAGCGCCCCCTCGTTGAGCGGCAGATCCTCGGCCACCAGGGTGCGGATCGTGTAGAGCAGGGCCGCGACCGCCACCGCCCGTGGGGCGTTGAGGTTGCCCGGGTGGCGCGGGGCGCGGATCTCCAGCCGCGCCCGGTCTCCCGAGACCACCCAGCGCAGGCGGAGCCGCACCCCGTCCAGATCCTCCTCCGCCGTGAACGCGCCCTGGGGCAGCCGGCGCAGCACCGCGCGGGTGGCCTCCGCCGAGGCGTGGAAGAGCTGACCGAGCTGCGCCGCCAGCACCTCCGGCCCCACCTCGCGCGCGAGCGCCTCCCAGGCACGCCGCCCGTGCGCGCAGGCGGCGACCTGCGCCTCGAGATCGGCCAGCACGGTCTCGGGCTCGCGACAGCCCGGCAGCGCGGGCGGCAGAAACCGCCCGTCGTCCACCAGCAGCACCTGCTGTAGCACCAGCCCCTCTTCGTCCAGCGTCGCGGCGAAGGGCGGCATGGAGCCGGGCGTGATCCCGCCCACGTCCACATGGTGGCCACGGCAGCCCACGAAGCCCACCCGGACGCCCTCCTGGAAGACCGGCGCCAGAACCGTGATATCGGGCAGGTGAGAGCCGCCGGCGTAGGGGTCGTTGCTCGCCCAGACCTGGCCGGGCGCGAGCTGGTCCCCGCGCCGCCGCAGGAGATCGCGCACCGTCTCGCCCATCGCCCCCAGGTGGACCGGGACGTGGGGGGCGTTGACCACGAGCCGCCCGTCCGCGTCGAAGAGCGCGCAGGAGTAGTCCAGCCGCTCCCGGATGCTCACCGAGCGGGCCAGCCGCCCGAGGTGCTCGCCCATCTGCTCGGCGATGGCCATCAGGCGCGTGCCCATGACGGCGGTGTGGACCGGGTCGAAGTCCAGGCCCAGGGGGCGCAGCGCGCCGCCCTCGTCGCAGAGCCGGAGGTGATCGTCCGAGAGGGTGGCGCGCCAGCCGGGCTCGAGGACCACGGTCGTGCCAGCCCCGACCAGCAGGGCCGGGCCGAGCGCGCCGTCCGCGGCGCCGAAGGGCAGCACGGGGACCTCGCGCCAGCCCTCGAACCAGGCGCGCACCGTCCCTGTGCGCGATTCCGTGCCCGAATCATCGAAGATCAGCGGCGGACGTTCGTCCAAAGCGGTGACGGCCGCGCGCAGCTCGACCGCCTCGATGGGCGCCTCGCCGCGCTCGAAGCCGAAGCGCGCCCGGTGCGCGGCGTGGAAGGCCCTCCGCAGCGCGTCGGGCAGCGTGAGGTCGTCGGGCAGCGCGCCGTCGACGGGGACCTCGATCAGCTCGGACGTCCCTCGGTGGCGCAGGGCCAGCCGGAGCAGCACCTCTCCCGCGAAGGGCAACGCGTCGAGCGCCGCGGCGGCCGCGGCGGCGAGCGAGCCTCGAACCGGCGCCACCCGCTCGGCGCGCCGACGGGAGAGCCCCACGCCGAGCGCGGAGAAGGCGCTGGCCAGCCTGGGCACCAGCACCACGCGGATCCCCAGCCGCCGCGCGACGGCCGTGGCGTGACCCGGGCCAGCGCCGCCGAAGGCGACCAGGGCGTGTTGCGCGGGATCGACGCCCAGCCGCGCCGCGAGCTGACGAACGGCGCGGGCCATCTTCTCGTCGGCCAGCTCACGAAAGCCCACGGCGACCTGCTCCGGCGCGCGCGCGGGGTCGAGGGCCCCGATGGCGGCGCGCGCGGCGAGCACGTCCAGCGGTTGGTCGCGGCCCGGCCCGCAGACCGCGGGGAACTCCGGGAGCCGCCCCAGGATCACGTCCACGTCCGTCAGCGTGGCGGGGCCGCCGCGACCATAGGCCGCCGGTCCGGGCTCGGCGCCGGCGCTCTGGGGGCCGACCTCGTAGATCCC
>CAZKWG010000448.1:0-6802 GCA_964556105.1 uncultured Enterobacterales bacterium
GGTGGATGGCCGAGCTGCTGTCGTCGCAGTCGATCCCGTCGGAGAAGCCGTCGGCGTCCAGGTCGGGGATGAGGCCGGTCTCGCCCTTTTCGTCCTCACAGGCGACGAGGAGGAAGCAACCGAGCAGAACCAGGGTAGACCCTCGCATGACGCACCCCTTCACGGCTTTCGTAAGGCGTAGCAGTAGTAGAGGAAGGTGCGGTTGTCCAGGTCGCGGAAGGTCGCGGACCCCTCGGTCGCGGCGAAGGCGCGCATCAGGCCGCCCAGACCGATCCAGGCCGTCTCCTGGATGAGCCGGACACGGCGGGGCGTGTCCGCGCGCAGGCCGCGGACGACCCCGGAGGTGATGTCCACGCGGTCCTCGACGATCATGCCGCTCTGCTCGAGCTCGGCGTCGAAGGCGGGGAGGCGCTCGGCCAGGCGGAGGTCGGCCAGCAGCAGGTGCCCGCCCGGCCGCAGCACGCGGCGCACCTCGGAGAGGAAGGTGGGCACGGAGCCGTAGCAGTGGCAGCTCTCGACGTTCAGCACGACGTCCACGGACGCGTCGGGGAGGGGGATGGACTCGGCGTCGCCGACGTCGTAGCTCAGCCCGCTGGCCTGGATCCGCTTCCGCGAGAGGTCGACGGCCGCCGTGGAGCGGTCCATGCCCTGCATCGTCGCCGGGCGGAGGTAGCGGTGAACATACCAGGCGCCGCCTCCGCGTCCGCTGCCGATCTCCAGCACCGCCCGCCCCTCCAGCGGGCGCTGCCGCGCGACCCGGTGGTAGAGCTGCATGCAGTAGCGGTCAGCCTCGTCCGAGGGGTCCAGCGTGGGGCGACCTCCCGGCTCGTCGGCCTCGGGGTCGTAACCGTAGTTCATCAGGCGCCAGTCCGCGCGCTGCCAGAGGCGCGCCAGGAGCTGGTAAGCCACGCCCCAGAAGCGGCGGCGGACGGGACCGGGGAGCTGGGACGGGTAAAAAGCCACGTTCAGGGACCTCCTTTGGCGGGTCTGGACTCGGTTGGGGGGGGCTCGGGGTTGGGGGGCGCGCTCGCGCCGTGTGCCGTAGCACGGGCGCGCCATCGCTCGATGAAGTGTTCCCACTTCAGCACCGACTCGGCGGGGAGCAGCGGCTCGTAGAGCTTGCCGCCGCGCGTCCGGAACCAGAGCCGGTGGCGGTTCTCGACGTTGGCGGTGGCCAGCTCGGTGAGCGGGATGCAGAGACCGCCGCCCTCGAGGCGCACCTCCTCCGGCGTGAGCACGAGGTGGCCCTCGCCGACCTTCACCGGCTCCTCGCCGCTCTCGTCGAGCACGGAGCAAGGCGCGCTCCGCAGCAGCGCGCCGTCCGTCAGCGCGGCGTCCCGCCACCCCTCCTGGTCGAAGCGGGCGCGCATCGCGTCCACGAGGTCCGCCAGCCGCCGCTCGCCCCCGCTGCCGATCAGCGTCGAGTCGGTGGTCACGCGCCAGCGCTCTCGGCAGGCCGTGCAGCGGACCTCGTCGCCCTGCTCGGCGAGCGCCTCGACCCGCCCGCAGGCCGGACAGGCGAAGAGCACGTTGCTGATGCCCTGCGCGAGGCGGATCCCGCGCAGGGGCCAGTGCGGCCCTTCCGCGTCGTCCACCCGCAGGCGGCGCTGGAGATCCGCCAGGATCGCAGGGCCCCCCTGGCTCTTCTCGTACTTCACGGGAGGGTCCACCACGACGTGCACGCGCCCACGGCGGGGAAGCGGCGCCCAGCGCGGCCAGCTCCGGTAGCCGTTGTAGATGCGCATCGTGACGACCGGCACGCCCATGAGCAGGACCAGCTTCTCGATCCCCGGGATCAGGGGGAGCGGGCGGCCATCCCAGGTGCGCTCGCCCTCGGGGAAGATGCCGATGGCGGCGCCGGAGTCCACCCACGCCTTCATCAGGCGCACGGCCTTGCTGTCCGGCATGTTCTTCTTCTTCGGCGACATGCCGAAGGCCAGGATCAGCCGGCCGGCGAGGCCCTGGGCCAGCGCCTCCGTGCCCATCACCACCACCGCCCGGTTCGCCACGATGTTCATGGAGATGGCGTCGGGGAACTGCACGTGGTTGCCCAGCATCAGCAGGGGCCCCTCGCGCGGGACGTTCTCGCTGCCCTCCCAGGTCAGCGGGACGAGGCGCTTCATCAGCGCCGCGATCGCCGGGCGATAGCGTGTGTGACGCGCCTCGACCAGGGCGACGCTCTCGGGCGTCGGCGGTAGCGGCGTGTTGCTCGTCCTGCTCATCGACCTCCCCTCCCCCGGCCCATGGGCTGCGGGCCGCTGCGGAGGGTAGCCCTTGCGCCCTTGGACTTCAAGCAGGGGGTGGAGTTGGGGGGAGTCCGGACCTGCTCGGGGCGTGGGGTGGGGGTCCGGCCCCCTCATCCTCCCTCGACCGCCGCGCTGATCGCGCCGATCCCGAGGAACATGGGCGTCGGATCTCCGTGCAGCAGCCCCTCGCGCACCCCGTCGAAGGGCACGAAGCCCAGGCGTTGGTAGAAGGCGACCGCGCCCGGCTTCGCGTCCGTGACCACACCCACGCAGCCCACCAGGTCGCGCTGCGCCAGCGCCATCTGCAAGACGTGTCGCACCAACGCCCCACCCAGGCCCAGCCCCTGCGCGCGAGCATCGACCCCGAGCCGCGCCAGGCGCAGGATCGGGAGCGGATAGGCAGGGAGACGCCCACGGGCCCGCGCGTCGGGGAGGTGCTCGCGCTCGATGCTGCCCCCTGCGACCGCGGCGAAGCCGAGGATCTCGCCCTCGGACACGGCGACCCAGGTGACGGTGAGGCGCAGCTTGAACTGGTTCTGACCGGCATAGTGCTGGAAATAGCGGTCGAGCGCGGGCTCTCCGCAGCGGAAGCGGCTCCGGTCGTCTCCGCTCTCCAGGCGGCGAATCTCAACGTCGGCCACGCATCAGCTCCACCAGGGCGTCGGTGGGGGGCGCGTCCTGCTGAAGTCGCGCGGAGAGCTGGTCATAGGCCGTGTCCGTCAGCACGAGTCGGGTCGGGACGAAGGCCTCGTCCGGCAGCTCCCGGCGCGCCTCCATGTAGTAGAGCAGGGCCTGCTCGACGACGAAGTTCTTCTTCAAGCCGAGCTGCTCGGTGAAGCGGTCGAGCCGATCGCGTGTGGTCGTGGCGATGGTCGCGGAGACCTGTGCTTCGTCGCGCATGGGAGGCTCCTCGGGAGAGGCGGCCATGGAAATCCATGGTTTTCTAAAGAAAAGATTAGCGTGCGCGATCCGCCCGCGTCAACCCCGATCCTCCGCTCACCCCCCCACCATCCCCGCCACCGTCCGCTCCACCAGCGCCAGCAGACGGCCCGGCGCCAGCCCCACCCCCAGCAGGGTCGCCGCCAGCACCAGCCCGAAGGCCAGCTCTCTTGGGCGCAGATCGGCGATCTCCACCCGCGCCGGCCCGAGGAAGGCGCGCTGCCAGGCGCTCATCAGGGCGATGGCGCCGAGCAGGGCTCCCAGGAGCGCCGCCAGGGCGAGGCCCAGGTTCACCTCGGCGATCCCGCGCAGGAGGAGCAGCTCGCCCACGAAGCCCGCCGTCCCGGGCAGCCCGCCGCTGGCCAGGGCGAGCAGCAGGAAAAGGGCCGACAGGCGCGGGGCGGAGGCGGCCAGCCCCGACAGGCTGCCCAGATCAGAGGTGCCCCGCCGGTGGAAGAGGAAGCCCACCGTGAGGCACAGGCCGCCCGTGCTGAGCGAGAGCGCGGCGAGCTGCCAGACCACCCCCGTCATCGCGTGCAGGTTGCCGCTCGCCAGCCCCAGCACCAGGGCGCCCGCGTGGCTCATGCTGGCGTAGGCCAGCATGCGGCGAAGGTTCTTCTGCTGAAGCGCGACCAGCGAGCCATAGATGATTCCTATGGCACCAGGGATCGCCATCAACCAGAACGCGGCGTCGGCCGCGTCGGGCAGCAGGGGCAGGGCGAAGCGAAGCAGGCCATAGACGCCCAGCTTCAGGCCCAGCAACACCGCCGCCGCGCCCGCCCGGCCCTCCATCGCCACCGTGGGCAGCCAGGTGTGGAAGGGGAAGAGCGGCACCTTCACCCCGAAGCCCACGAGCAGCAGCAGGAAGACGCTCAGGCCGCGCGCGTCCGAGAGGCGCTGCCCGTGCAGGGACAGCAGGTCGAAGGCGTAGAATCCATGCGCCTCGTGGTGCGAGATGCCCATCGCCACGATGGCCAGCAGGAGCGGCAGGCCGCCCGTGAGCATGTACAGCGTGTACTTCAGCGCCGCGAAACGCCGCTCCGGCCCCACGCCCCACAGCGCGATCAGGAAGTAGAGCGGCACCAGGGTCAGCTCCCAGAAGACGAAGAAGAGCACCATGTCCACAGCGCCGAGCACGCCGAAGATCACGCCCTCCAGCGCCAGCAGCAGCGCGACGAAGGCCCGCACCTGCACCACCACGCTCGTCCAGCTCGCCACCAGCGCGCCCACCCACAGCAGCGCGACGGCGGGCAGCAGGAGAATGGAGAGCCCGTCCACGCCCACCATGTAGTGGACGTTCAGGCTGGGGATCCAGACCGCGCGCTCGACGAGCTGTAGACCCGCGTGCCCGCCGTCGAAGGCGGCGAGGGCCAGCAGGGCCAGGGCGGCGGTGATGAGCGTCCCCAGCAGGCCGAGCCGGCGGGCGGCCCGCTCCGAGGGCGCGAACAGGGCGAGCAGCCCGGCGACGAGCGGCGTCACGATCAGCGCCCCCAGCACAGGGAAGCCGAGCTGGTCGCTGGCCATGAGCAGATCAGGGGTCATGTGCACCTGGCTCCGCTGTCTGCTCGAAGGGCGCCGTGAGCGCCTGCAGGTCGGCGGCGATGGCCCCCAGCCAGGGGCGCGGCGCCAGGCCCACCCCGAAGATGATCGCGCAGAGCACGCCGGCGATCAGGCCCTCGCGCAGCCGCAGGTCCTTCAGCACCAGGCCCGGCCGCGGCGCCGCCGGGGCCAGGAAGACCTTCTGGTAGGCGCGCAGCATGGTGGCGGCGGCCAGGACGTTTCCCAGCGCGACGATCGCCGCGACGGCGTATCCGTGGGCCTCGATGCTGCCCTCGACCAGGAGATGTCCGGCGTCGAAGCCCGAGGTCCCCGGCATGGCCACCACCGTCAGCCCGACGATCAGGAAGGTCAGCCCCAGCAGGGGCATCGGGTCGAAGAGGCCGCCCATGCGCGGGAGCTGGCAGGTGTGGGTGCGCCGGTAGAGGAAGCCCGTGGCGAAGCAGAGCCCGCTGGTCGCCACCCCCAGGCTGAACATGAGCAGCAGCGCCCCCTGAACGCCCGGCAGGTTGAGGGAGAACAGCCCGATCACCACGGCGCCCATGTGGCTGACCACCGAGAACGCCAGCATTCGCCGCAGGCTGAGCTGTACCAGGGCCAGGACGCCGCCGTAGAGCAGGCTGGCCACGCCCAGCGCGACGGCCACGTCCGCGAAGCGCACGGAGGCGTCGGGCAGCAGGGGCAGCACCCAGCGCGCCA
This sequence comes from uncultured Enterobacterales bacterium, assembly GCA_964556105.1. Taxonomy (GTDB): domain Bacteria; phylum Myxococcota_A; class UBA796; order UBA796; family CAZKWG01; genus CAZKWG01. Next base: position 5,442 of record CAZKWG010000448.1, read on the forward strand.
GCCCGTAGGCCCCGACCTTGAGCCCCATCAAGAAGACGCTGCCCACCACCACCGTGCCCTGCTGGGCCAGCACGGGCAGCCAGGCGTGGAAGGGGAAGAGCGGCAACCGGAAGGCCAGCCCGAAGAAGAGCAGGAAGAAGACCACCCCCTGGCGCTCGGGCTCGAGCGGCGTCGTCACCAGATCCGGCAGGTCGAAGGAGAGGTTCGCCGGCCCCTGCGCGTGGTGCGCGCCCAGGATGGCGAAGCCCACCAGCAGGAGCAGGAGCCCGCCGCCCAGCAGCTCGCCGAAGCGCAGCATGGCGCGTCCCCGATCCGCTCCCGTCCCCCAGCGCGTCGCCAGCAGCGCCGCCAGACCCAGCTCCATCGCGCCGAAGAGGCAGAACAGCAGCGCGTCGTGGGCCAGGAACTGCCCCATCATCGCCAGCTCGTACAGGCAGACCACGCCGATGAACAGGCTCGGCTCCTCGCGCTGCGAGGGCTCGGCGTAGAGCACGACGAGCAGCGAGAGCAGCGCCACCAGCGGCACGAAGAGCGCAGACAGCCCGTCGATCACCAGGTGAAGGCGCAGGAAGCTGAACAGCTCCAGGTTCAGGGACAGCGGCACCTCGCCGCCGCCCGCCAGGAAGGCCAGCAGCAGCAGCGCGGCCAGGGTCAGCTCCCCGCCGGTGACCACCACCCCCAGCAGAAAGGCCTGGCGTTGACCCCGCGCCCAGGGCGAGAGCGCGGCGCCCAGGAGCGGCACCGCCAGCAGGCCCGCCAGCGCGAGCCCCCCTCCACCCAGCGCGCTCGACGCGGTGTCCATGCCTCACCAGACCAGGAGCAGGGTGACGATGACGATCAGCGCGACCACCCAGGGCTGGCCGAGCACCATCTCCACGCGGCCGAGCAGCACCCCCAGCCGCCCGCCGGCCTCCGGGATGCCCCGCCCAATCGCGCGCAGCACCAGCCGGTCCTCGATCCGGTCCAGGATCGCCGCGCTCCGCTGGGTCAGCCAGCCCATCAGCCCGCGCCCCTGGGACAGCTCCGCCCCTGGCTCCGGACGCGCGCGCGCGCTCGCCAGGCCGGTGAAGGCCCGGCGCAGCGGCAGGCCGGTGGCCCGGTCCACGAAGTGTGCGTCCAAGGCGTCGAGCTGGCGCCCCAGCCGCTTCAGCGGATCCACGACCGCCCACTGCGTGAGCTCGTCGAGCCAGAAGCGGGAGAGCGAGGCCATGTACAGCGAGCGGCTGCCCGCCAGCCGGCCGGTGATCGCGCGCGTCGGCGCGAGGCCGAGATCCTCCACCACCGAGGGCGCGTGCAGGATCTGCCATCCGCGCACCACCCCGTGGGCGATCATGTGCGCCAGGGCCAGCGTCTCCAGGCCC
>CAZKWG010000449.1:0-6799 GCA_964556105.1 uncultured Enterobacterales bacterium
GCACCGCCAGCCGCTGCAGGCAGCGCGCCCGCCAGTAGACCCCGAGGCGGGCCAGCGCGTCGGGATCCAGCAGCTCGCTCGCGCGATCCCGGCCATAGCCTTCGACGACGCGCGCCAGGGTAGGGGAGGGGAGGGAGAGGGAGATCGCCCAGTCGTAGAGGGGGTCGCCCGCCATCGCGCGATCCCAGCCCACGACCCCCAGCAGCGCGCCGTCCTCTGGCGCGAGCAGGAGGTTCCCGAGCTGCAGGTCGCCGTGAATCAGGCCCCAGGTGTGCGCGGTGTCCAGCGCGCCGAGGTCCTCCTGGGCCAGCTCGGCCAGCCGCGCGGAGACGAGCCCGAGCCCCGTGCCGCCCGCGGCGATCTGCCCGACCCACCCCTCCAGGAGCGCGCCGATCTCCTCCCGCCAGCGCGCGCGCCGCGGCAGCAGCTCTCCCTCGGCCGTCGCCCGGCTGGCGAAAGCGCTGTGAAAGACCCCCTCCAGCGCGCTGAGCACCCGCCCGACCTGGCGCGTGGCCTCCTCGGCAGCCGGGCCACCGCGGCTGAGCAGCGTCGTCCCGGGCTCCCCGGGCATCCAGGAGGCGAGCGAGATCGCCGGCCCGTCCAGACCGGGATCCAGCACGGCGTACTCGCGGGGGACGGGCAGGTCGGAGAGCAGGTGCGCGTGACGCAGGGCCGCGCGCTCGGCCCCCACCCCGCCAAAGCCCAGATCGGCGTGGATGACCTGAAGCACGGCGCGCTCCAGGCGCGCGCCCTCCGGAAAGCGCAGGCCGAGGGTGCGCTTGAAGGGCGAGCGCCCGAGCGGCTGGACCTCGACGGGGGGCGGGAGATCGATCGCGGCGAGCGACCTGAACACGCGCTCGGGGTTCTGGAGCATGGCTCCGACATAACGACCCGCGGGTCGGTCCTCAATCCCGCGGGTCATCCACCTCGTCGCAGGGATCGGGATAGTCAGGGTCTCCCGCGCTCTCTCCGAAATCTGACCCGCTCCAGCCGTGCTGCCAGTAGTGGTAGTAGACCCGAAAGCCGCCCTCCGGCTTCTCGACGAAGCTCATGGCCTCGACCAGGCACATGGAGATGAGCTCGCCCTCGTTGGTCCAGCTGTAGCCATCGTCCTCGCTGATCAGGGCGTCGATGGCGCCGCCGACCACCTTCGAGTTGTACACGAGGCGCAGGGAGCCATCGGGGAGCGGGACCAGCTCGGGCGCGAAGCCCGCGGGCTCGTCGAGCGGGTTGAAGTCGAAGCTCTCGCCGCCGTCCCAGGAGGTGCCCCAGTCCAGGCCGGTGGAGACCAGGATGCAGCGGCCGTCGTCGAAGCAGCGCACGGTGGGGTCGGCGTCGGGACCGGCCGCGGCCACGCCCACCTGCTCCCAGGTGACCAGGTCCTCTGACTCGGCGTAGTAGGCCGTTTGTGGAACGACGGCCCCCAGCACCCCCGTCTCGTCCAGGTCGGTGACGGGGAGCCCGACATAGTACATCCGCCAGCGCCCGTCGGGCAGCGCGATGATGTCCGGATCGGCGACCATGCCGCGCACGAGGCCCTCGATCTTGAAGTCCAGCACAGGCTCGAAGTTGAGCCCGTCCTCGCTGACCATGGCGTCGAAGGAGCCGTAGCCGGTCAGGCCGTGATCACGAAACCACGTCGAGCGGTTCCGCGCGTTCATCCGGGCGCGCTCGAGGTCCCCCTCCACGTAGAAGAGCCAGGTGAGCCCATCGGCGTCGATCACGGCCTCCGGCACGGCCCCCATGCCGATGTAGGTGGAGGCGCCCACGTCGAAGGTCTTGCCGTCGGCGCTCTCCATCACCCAGAGGTCCTCGAACCAGGGCCCCTCGTGGGGCTCGCGCGCGAGGCTGTCGAGGACGGAGATGTACCACTCGACCTCACAGTCGTTCGAGAGGCCGTCGATGATCCGCTGCAGCGCCTCCTGCTTGTTCAGCGCGCCGAAGTCGCAGGTTCCACCAAGCTCCTGCGCGGCTCCCGTGTCCGCCGGGTCGACGTGCGCGAGGATCGCCTCGCCCGCACCCTCCGCCAGCTCCTCCGGCCCGTCCTCCGCCGACCTGCACCCCAGGGGCATGGCCAGGAGGATCGTGACCAGGCCAACGACCTGGCGCTGAACAGCAACGTACATCGTCGATCTCCCCTCGCCGCCCATGATACCTCGCGTTTCGGCCACCTTCCAGCGCTTCCCACGTTAGGCTCTGGGGGTTGTGCGTGGGCGAGGAGCAGAGGATCCGATGAGCGGGAGCGGGGAGAGCATCGAGGCGGCGCGCGTGACGCCCCCTTGGATCGCCGAGGAGCAGCGGGCGCTGAGCGGGGTCCTTCCTCGCCTGAAGGCCATGCAGGAGAAGGACAAGGCGGCCGACGAGGCGCTCAGCGAGCGCTTCTCCAGCCATCACCGGGCCTGGACGGACGCTTATGGCTTGAAGGTGGATCGCGAGGTGCTCGAGGAGGCGCTCGACGACGACGCCATGCAGCTCCGCGCCCATCGCGCCGCCCAGAGGAGCCGCGAGATCCCGCTTGGGACGCCTTATTTCGGCCGCCTCGTCCTGAAGGAGGAGCGACGGGACATCGAGGTGCTGCTGGGAAAGGTGGGGGTGACCTCGGGCGGCCTGAACATCGTGGACTGGCGAAACGCGCCCATCAGCCGGCTCTTCTACGAGTATGACGAGGAGGACGAGTACGCCGAGGAGATCGCCGGGCGCGAGCGCGAGGGCGTGGTGCGCGCGCGGCGGCGGGTGGACATCCGCGACGGGGCGCTGGTCGAGGCGCAGCGCAAGCAGGAGGTGCTGCGTCAGGCCACGGACGGCAGCTGGATGCCGCCGGACGAGCTGAAGCGCAGGGCCGAGCGGGAGGATCACCGACTCCCGGACATCGTCAGCCTGATCACGCGCGAGCAGTTCGCCGTGATCACGCGGCCCGAGGCGGGGGTGGTGCTGCTGCGCGGGCGCGCGGGCTCCGGCAAGACGACGGTGGCCCTGCACCGCGTGGCCTGGCTGCACTACCAGGACAAGGAGCGCTTCCGGCCAGACCGCGTCCTGGTCGTGATGTTCAACAAGGCGCTTCAGACCTATATCACGCGCGTGCTCCCGGACCTGGGCATCGGCGGCGTGCAGGTCGAGACCTTTCACGGCTGGGCCGGCCGCATGCTGCGTCGCGGCAACATCACGGCCAGCGCGCAGCCCGACACGCCGCCCGAGATCGGCCGTCTGAAGCGGCATCCCGCCATGGCTGACCTCATCGACGCCGCGCTCCTGCGCCTCGGGGAGCGCTCCATCGGCTGGCTGGACGAGCGGCTCCCGGACGAGCTGCGCGAGGCCCTGCGCGGCGCCCCCGGGGTCGGGCTGGCCCGCATCCACGCCTTCCGCAAGCGGCTGCGCGACCCGAACGCGCAGCGCGCGCTGGCTCCCCACTGGGGACGGCTGCGCGCCCGTCTGCTGGACCACCTCAAGGATCTGTACACCCTCTTCGACGACGTCGAGCAGGCGCGCGCGCTGGTCCCCAACGATCTCGCTGGGCAGGTCCCCGCGGCGATGGAGCACGCCGCCCGCCTGCAACGACAGGGCCAGGTGGACTACGCCGACGCGGCGCTGCTGCTGCGCATCGGTCAACGAAAGATGGCGCTTGACCCCGATCTCCTCTGCCCCTGGGCCGGCGCGTACAGCCATGTCGTCATCGACGAGGCCCAGGATCTGTCCACGCTGGAGATCTCCGCGCTGGTGGACAGCGCCGACGCCGGCCGCAGCGTCACCATCGCCGGCGACCCCGCGCAGCGGATCCTGGAGGACGCCCAGTTCGAGGGCTTCGAGCGCCTGCTGGAGCGCCTCGGCACCGGCGGACAGGTGCAGGTCCGCCTGGACGCGCTGCAGGTCGGACACCGCTCCACACGACCCATCATGGCCCTGGCGCTGGAGGCGTTGGGTGGAGGCGATCTGGCGGCGCAGGCCGCGCTGAGCTCAGCGCGCGACGGGGAGCCGGTCTCCTGGGTCGAGGGGCCTCGCGCGACGCCGGCAGGCCTGGCGCCGGCGATCGCGGCGTTTCGGGCGCGCCGCCCGAGCAGCCTGATCGCGGTCCTCTGCAAGCGCAAAGAGGTCGCCGATCGCTGGGCCAGCGAGCTCATCGCGGCCGGGGTCGCCGACGTGCGACGGGCCGAGCGCGGAGGGTTCTCCTTTCAGCCGGGCGTGGTGGTCAGCAACGTCCATCAGGTCAAGGGCCTCGAGTTCGACGGCGTCGTCGTCGTGGACCCGGCGGACTACGGCGCGCGGGACCGCCATCTGCTGCACGTCGCCATCACCCGCGCCGCAGACAGCCTGTGGGTGGTGGCGCCACGGGGCGCGGGGCTTCTTCGTAGCCGGCCTCGGGCGCCCATGCGGGGCGGATCCTGAGCGCGCGCTTGTCGTCTTCGAGCATGCGCCGCTAAGATCGGGGCCACGGAACAAACGTGGCCGAACACACCCCTTACGATGAGCTTCGCAGACGGCTGCGGCGGGTTGACCTGCTGCTGCTGCGCGCGGTGCGTCGTATGCGCGGTCGGCCCCAGAACACGGCGCGCGGAGAGCACTGGGGCGCGCTGATCACCGACGACGAGGTCGATGAGCTGCTCTGCGAGGCGGGCGAGCTGCCGCCCAGGGGGAACCCGGGCGAGTCGGAGCGGCGCCTGGAAGAGGCCATCCGCAATGCAGAGTCGCTGCGCGACGCGCCCGGGCCGCTGATGGACGCCCTGCGCGCGCAACACGGGCTGGACGGCCTGGACGTGGACATCCTCCTGCTCGCGCTCGCGCCCGACGTCTTCGAGGGGTACGGGCGCATCCTGGCCTTCCTCAACGACTACGCCGTGATGCCCTGGGCGACGGTAGACCTCGTGGCGCGCGTCATCGAGACGCGTCGCGTGGGTCGCCTCGCCGTGCTCGAACGTTTCCTCCCCGGGGCGCCGCTCGTGCAGAGCAGGCTCATCGTGCTCCACCCGCTCGATCCTCTCGTGCAGCCCTTCGCCTGGCACCGCGTCCAGGTCTCGCGATCTGCCGCGGTCCACCTGCTCGGGCTGGACGTGCCCATCGAGCAGCCCGCGCCCGCCGCGCTCTCGCTGGTCAGCGAGGCGGACGAGGAGCCGAGCCTGGACGCGGAGCGGGTCGAGGACTCTCCGTCGGTGGAGCGGCGGTCGCTCTTCCGGGATCTGGTGCGGAAGTGGCGCAACTTCGTCTCCGGATCGGGCGAGGGGCGCTCGGACGGGGAGCCGGTGCGCCTGGAGTCCTCGCGCCCGGAGGCGGAGGCGGCTCGAGCCGAGCGCTTGGACGTGATGGGCCACCCGCCGCGCTACCCGACGGGGGATCACCCCCATGCCCCCGCCGGGCTGAGCGCCGTCGAGCGCGTCGAGCTGAGTCAGCGCCTGCGGCGCGCGGACCTGCTGCTGCTGCACGCCGTCCGCCTGCACCGCGACCAGCCCTGGGTGGCCGAGAGCGCGCGGGGCAAGGAGCTGATGAACCTCTCCCTCATCAGCGAGCGCGAGGTGCAGGATCTGCTGATTCAGCGCGGCGATCCCTATCTTCGTGGCCCCTCGGGGGTCGAGCCGCTGCTGCAGGCCAGCCTCACCCGGCGCGAGGCTCCGCGCGGCCGGCTCGGTGAGCTGGTCGAGCGCTGCGACCTGAGTCCCATGGACCTCGACATCCTCCTGCTGACGATGCTCCCGGAGATCTCGAGCGGTTATCGCCGGATATTCCAGTTCCTCAATGCGTTCCTGCACGATCATCTGACCGTCGGCCTCCTCGCCCGGCTGCTGGGCCAGGACCCGGCCGGGCGGCTGGAGGTGCGGACGCGCCTGAGCCCCCAGGGCTCCCTGCTCCGCTGGGATCTGGTGGCCTTGAACCCGGTCTTCCCGACGCAGGACCACCTGCCGTCCCTGCGCGTCTCGCTCCGGGAGCCCTGGTTTCATTACCTGCTCGGCCTGGGCGATCCGCCGGGCCGCCCGCTGGGTCGCGTCATCGCGTTCCCTGGGCGCCGTCGCCCGACGAGCTGAGCGCGCGCAGGGCGGCTCCGCGGCCCGCCCCGCCCCCGATCAGGCCACCGAGGCGTCCGTTGGGACCAGGGAGATCGGCGCGCTGGCGAGGCCGAAGGCGGGCAGGGGCTCGTCGCGCCCGCGAATCAGGATCCGCCCCACGGGGACCAGCAGGGGCACCCCGAAGGGGGTGGCCGCCTGCATGGCCGCCTCGCTGACCAGGACCGGCGTCCCCAGATCGCGGGTCGCGGCCTGCAGGCGCGAGGCCAGGTTGACCGCGTCGCCCATCACCGTGTACTGCAGGCGCTCCGGGGCGCCGACGTTCCCGGCGATCACCGGCCCATAGTCCACGCCGACCCCCTGTCGGAGCGGCGGGAGCCCACGCGCCGCCCGCCGGCGGTTGTGCTGCTCGAGGGCCTCGACCATGCGCCCCGCCGCTCGGATGGCGCGCGCGGCGTCGTCCCCGCAGCTCTGCGGCACGCCCCACACGGCCATGATGGCGTCCCCGATGTACTTGTCCACCACGCCGCCCTCTTCCCGCACCACGCGCACCATGGCGTCCAGCCAGCCGTTGAGCTCGTCCACCAGGCGCTCGGGCGGCAGGGTGGCGCTCCAAGCGGAGAAGCCCCGCAGGTCCACGAAGAGCACGGCCACCTGCCGACGCTCACCGCCCGGCCTCAGCGTGTTCTCCTCCAGCGCGACCTCGGCCACGGGCTTGGACAGGTAGACGGAGAGGGCCTGGCGCGCGCGCTCCTCGCGGACCATCCCCTGGCCTCCCTCGCGCACCAGCGCCTCGGCGCGCCCCACCGCCG
>CAZKWG010000450.1:0-6796 GCA_964556105.1 uncultured Enterobacterales bacterium
TCGAGACCTACGGCGTGACCGGCGTGGCGCTGATCACCTTCATCGCGCTCGCGGTGGCGGAGTCCATCCAGGCGGACCTGCTGGTCTGGATCTTCGTCATGCGCATCATGATGATCGTCACCTCGGTGGCCTCGTACTTCATCAATGGCGCCATCGCGAAGTCCCGCTTCGGCGAGTCCAAGGAGATGGACTTCGAGCAGCCGCTGACCTGGCTGGTCTGGCTGACCTCGGGCGTCTCGATCATCGTGACCTACGCGGTCTCCTACGAGATGCTGCGCTCTCTCGGCGACGGCACGCTCTGGTGGAAGCTGGCGACGATCATCACCTGCGGGACGCTCGCTGGCGCGATCATCCCCGAGCTCACCAAGGTCTTCACCTCCCCGCACTCGTCGCACGTCGCCGAGGTCGTGGACGCCTCTCGCGAGGGTGGCGCGTCGCTGACGGTGCTCTCCGGTCTGGTGGCCGGTAACTTCTCCGCCTTCTGGATGGGCGGCACCATCACGGTCCTCATGGGCATCGCCTGGTGGATCAGCACGATGGGCCTCGGACAGGTCATGGAGTACGAGAGCATCTTCGCCTTCGGTCTCGTGGCTTTCGGCTTCCTCGGCATGGGCCCGGTCACCATCGCGGTCGACAGCTACGGTCCGGTCACGGACAACGCGCAGTCGGTCTACGAGCTCAGCCTGATCGAAGAGATCCCGGGCATCTCGGAAGACATCGAGAAGAAGTTCGGCTTCAAGCCTGACTTCGTGAAGTCGAAGCACTACCTCGAAGCCAATGACGGCGCGGGCAACACGTTCAAGGCGACCGCGAAGCCGGTGCTCATCGGCACCGCGGTGGTCGGCTCGACGACGATGATCTTCTCGATCATCCTGCTGCTGAAGGACGTGCCGACCTACGCGAGCCGCGCGCTCGAGATCGTAGACCCGAGCGTGCTGCTCGGCCTCATCATGGGCGGCGCGGTCGTGTACTGGTTCACTGGGGCCTCCATGCAGGCGGTGACCACGGGCGCCTTCCGCGCGGTGGAGTTCATCAAGGCGAACATCAAGCTGGACACGGGCAGCAGCAAGGCCAGCGTCGAAGACAGCCGCAAGGTCGTCGAGATCTGCACCAGGTATGCGCAGGCGGGGATGCTCAACATCTTCCTCGTCGTGTTCTGCATCACGCTCTCGTTCGCCTGCTTCGACCCGTTCTTCTTCGTCGGCTACCTGCTGTCCATCGCCCTGTTCGGCCTCTTCCAGGCCATCTTCATGGCGAACGCGGGCGGCGCCTGGGACAACGCGAAGAAGGTGGTCGAGGTCGATCTCAAGGAGAAGGGCACGCCGCTGCACGCCGCCACCGTGGTCGGCGACACCGTTGGCGATCCGTTCAAGGACACGTCCTCGGTCGCGCTCAACCCGATCATCAAGTTCACGACCCTGTTTGGCCTCCTCGCTGTCGAGATGAGCGTCAAGCTCATCGAGGACGGGCAGCGCACGCTGACGCTGGGCCTCGCCGGCGCCTTCCTGGTGGTCGCGCTCTACTTCGTGTGGCGCTCCTTCTACGGGATGCGCATCCGCTCCTCGAGCTGAGCGGTCCCGCGGGGCGCCTCGCTCAGCGGGGCGCCCTCGGGTGCGTCGGAAAACAAGAGAGCGGAGTCGGGTAACCGGCTCCGCTCTCTGCTTTTCAGGGAGATCGTCTCGCGGTCGAGCCTACTTGATCTTCGCCTCGACGGTGCGGTCGCCGGTGGGGGCCTCGGTGTCGCCGACCAGACGGATGCCGACGGGGACCACGGCGATCTTCTCCACCCAGCCCTCGGGCAGCTCCTCGAAGCCGGCGGTGTACTCCCAGATGCGGGTCTCGCCCGGAGCCATCGGCTTGTCGAAGCCGTCCTCGAAGGGGAGGTTCCCTGGGAGCGCGGTGGCGACGACCGGCCACTCCTTCGCGCCGAGCGTCTTGCCGCTGGCGTCCAGATAGCGGACCTGGATGTTGAGGTACTCGATCGGCTTGTCGCCCTTGTTGGTGATCGGCGCGAAGAAGCCCCAGCCGTTCAGCTCCCCCTTCGGGTCCTCGGCCAGGTTCACCTTCTTCATGTCCGGCTCGCCGACGCCGACCTTGTCTTTGTTCTCGGCCATGCGCGCCCGCGCGCGGGCCTTCTTGATGCTCTTGCTCTTGGCGTTCTCGGCGATGTACCTCGCCCAGGCCTCGGGCGTGTCCTGAGCCTCCGCCCACGCCCAGAAGACCGCCTCGCGCTCCTCGCCTGCGTCGCCCGCGAGATCGCCCTTCGGGAAGCGCGAGAGGAAGGCGTCATAGGCCTCGATCGTCTTGTCGGCGCGGGCCTTCTCGATGTAGAGCTGCTCCAGCCGGGCGCGCGCCTCGACCGCCTTCAGCGAGTCGGGGTTCTCGGCCATGTACTGCTCATAGGCCTCAATGGTGTCTGCCTTCTTGACTTCGGGCCACTTGTCGCAGCCCACGAGGAAGATCGCGAGCATCAGACCGAAACGCATGGGGGCTCCGCGAGGGGGATGAGAGTGGAGGGTAGTGGAGCTTGGAGGCACACCGGACCTCGTAGCGCGTCGGGCAGGCAGGCGCCCGCGGCTTCCAGGGTGTCAGGTCTCTTTACATCTTCTTGACAGGCCTCCCACAACCCGGGAGCGAGGACGCTGTCAGAATCTCCCGACCGCAAGAGGAGCAGGCTTGTACGGGCCAGATGAACATCAAGATCATCGGTGCGGAAGGGGGGGCTCGCCGCGAAGCATGGGCGTGAACCCTCAAGGCTCGCTCGTCCGGTCGGCGCCGGCTCTTTCATTTTGCAATTCCTTAGGAGTCATGGTATTGATGCGGGCCGTGCGCGGTCGGTTCTTCTCTGGGCGTGCACCTGCTCTGTCCTCGTCGTGGCCGCGGTTCCTTCCCTTCAGGCAGGCCCCCGTGCCGCTCGCGGAGAGATCTCCAGGCCCTTCCCAGTCAACCATCATCCCAAGCCCGCCTGGCGGGCCCTATCAACGGTCCGTAGGGAGACCCCGACATGTTTGACTCGATCATCGAAGCGTTCCACGAAGGTGGATTCTGGATGCTCCCGATCCTCGGGTGCGGAATCGTCGTGCTCACCATCACGTTCGAGCGCATCTACGTGCTCTACCTGCAGGTGCGTGAGGACAAGGACGGGCTCCTGCGCGGCCTGCAGAAGCACGTCTTTCACGGTGACGTCCACGGCGCGATCCGCTTCATCGACGCGCAGCGCCCCGGGCCGCTGGCGCGCGTCCTGAAGGCGGGCCTGCTCAAGGTTCACCGCAACGACCAGGAAGTTCAGGCGGCGCTGGACGAGGCGAGCCTCCGCGAGGTTCCTCACCTCGAGAAGCGCGTAGCCTTCCTCGCGGTGCTCTCGAACGCGGCGACCCTCTTCGGTCTTCTCGGCACCATCATCGGCATGATCCGCTGCTTCGCCGCGGTGGCCCACGTCGATCCGGCCCAGAAGGCCACCATTCTCGCCGCCGGTATCGCTGAGGCCATGAACTGCACCGCGTTCGGCCTCATCGTGGCCATCCCCGCGCTGCTCATCTACGGTGTGGTCCAGAGCCGCGTGCAGCACATCACCGATGGCATCAACGAGGGCGTGGTCACGACCATGAACCTGGTGCTCGGGAACCGCAACCTCTACGGTGCGGGCGCTGACGTGGCGAAGACCGGCACCGAGGCGAAGTGAGGTAGCCGATGGGTGTATCTCTTCCCGGTGGTGGTGGCGGTGGGCGTGGGAGAAATCTCAACGCTGACCTGAACCTCGTGCCCTTCATCGACCTCCTCTGCACGACCATCACCTTCCTCCTCGCGACGGCGGTGTGGTCTCAGACCGAGGCGCTCAAGGTCGAGCAGTCGATCTCGAACGATCCTCCGACGGAGCAGCCCCCCGAGGAGCCTGTTCCGCCGATGGTGGTGCATCTCCGCGCGGACGGCGTGTACCTGGGGCGGACCCTGGCGACCGGGAAGAACTACCCGAAGGTCGGCGACGCTTACGACTGGACGTCGGTGGAGACGGACCTCAAGACGGATCGCGACTCGTTCCCCGACGAGATCATGGTCATCATCACGACGGATGACGGCGTGATGTACGAGCACATGATCAAGGCGCTCGATCTGACGCGCGCCAACGGGTACGACCAGACGGCCCTCTCCGGTGGTCCTGCCAGCTCCAACGCCAGCCTCAGCATGCCGCCCCCGGGCTAGGCCCGGCACCGCGCTCACTCTGACTCATCCTGACCGATCTTCTCTCGAGGACCGTCGATGCCTATCAAAGTCCCGAAGCGGCGTAACGCCTTCGTCCCCATCGGCGCGCTCCGAGGCGGCTCCTATGGCCACGGCAACAAGCACGGCCTGATGGCCGCGCTGAACCTGACCCCGATGGTGGACATGTTCACCACCATCGTCATCTTCCTCATTCAGCTCTTCTCGGCGACCGGAGACCTGATCTTTGCGCAGGAGGGCCTCAAGCTGCCCCCCGCCAAGCAGGCCGAGGTCCTCGAAGATCGTGGTCCGGTGATCACGCTCTTCCAGGGGAAGGTGCTGGTCGAGAATCGTGAGATCGCCCGGCAGGAGGATCTCGACGAGGCTGAGCCTGGGATCCCGGCGCTGACGGAGCTGCTGACCGGCGTGCGCGAGCGCGACGAGAAGCTCTTCGGCCGCGATCCCACGAAGCCCTTCGACGGGAAGCTGATCGTCCAGGCGGACAAGGAGACGGACTTCCAGCTCGTGCGGCGCACCATCTACGCCGGCAACATCTCGGGCTGGGCCTTCTTCAACTTCGCGGTCGTCGGCGACAAGCCGCCGGCTGAGGGCGGCGAAGGGGCTGAGGAGTAAGCCCTCGCGGGCAGAGAATCGACCCCCCGCCTCGGCGGGGGGTTTTCAATTTCGGGCGTTCCCTTTCTCTCAGCACCTATGGTAGAACAATGCCTGTTCTCCAGGGGATCACATGCGAATCCGTACGCTGCTCACGCACACCCTCCTCGTCCTTCTCGCCGCCTGCGGCACGCCGGAGGAGCCCAAGAAGGAGGAGGCCGTAGACGCTGCTCCTGCTTGCGACTTCGGCATCGACACGCTCGATGGCAAGGTCTTCACGCTCTCCAAGCTGGGAGAGGACGGCAAGACCTATGAGGAGGACATCCTCGCCCGCGCGAAGTTCTACAAGGAGGGCGAGAAGCTCAAGGCGAAGTACAACACGCGCGCCCTCCTGGACATGTACACCTACACCTGCGTCAAGACGCAGGACGGCGCCGGTCTGGACTGCTGGGAGGACAACCCGCGGGCCGCCGACTTCTGCCGCACGCTGATCGCCAACAACGGCGATGACGGCTGCACGCCAGAGGCCATCCGTCAGGTGACGGGCCTGCCTGAGGACAAGGCGAAGGCCGGCTATGACGAGGTGATGGCCGAGCTGAAGAAGCTGCCGAAGAAAGAGTACGAGGACATGAAGCAGGTGTTCAACAGCCCGAACAACCAGCTTCGAGGCATCTTCCACGTGAAGATGGCGAAGAAGGAGTGCAAGCTCACGCTGACGGACAACTACCAGACCATGACCTTCGGGCAGTGGCGGGAGATGGGCAACGTGGTGGGCAGCGCGCGCTTCGCGCCCTCGGACAAGGAGCTGGTCTTCGAGCACTGTATGGAGAGCGACAACCTCGTCGCCCTCTCTGCGCCAGACGCCTGGGCGAAGCCCGGAGAGTCGGTGAAGGTCTTCAAGCCGGGCCAGCCCATCCCCTTCCGCTACGTGGGCGACCAGGAGCTCAAGCCCGCCGCCGGCTGCACCTACACGATGGACACCTGGTCGCAGTACTCGCCGCTGGCCAAGAGCGTGCCGGTCGAGCCGGACGCCAAGGGTCGCCTGCAGTGGAGCTTCACGGAGACCTATCCGAAGGCCGGAAAGTTCGTGGTCCACATGTACCGCTACAAGACCTGCAACGGCGGGCAGCCCGAGCTGCTGCCGGTCTCCTGCCAGGGCGTGAAGGTCGAGTAAGCCGCTCGGGCGAGGCCTGAGCTGGAGCCCGCGGGCCCGGGGGGAAGCCGCTACCCCTCGGGCCCGTCGTCGTTCCGGACGGGCTCGGGCCGCGCCTCGGGCTTGGGCATGAGCGCGGAGCTGAGCACGGCGCCGCCGAGGATGCCCACGACCACCAGCAGCGAGGCCGTGCTGGGGACCTTGTAGAAGCCGGCGATGAGGATCTTGACGCCGATGAAGGCCAGGACCAGGGCCAGCCCATACTTCAGGTAGTGGAAGCGCTCCAGGGCCCCGGCGATGAGGAAGGTCAGCGAGCGCAGGCCGAGGATGGCGAAGATGTTCGACGTGTAGACGATGAACACGTCGGTGGTGATGCCGAAGACCGCCGGGATGGAGTCCACGGCGAACACGACGTCGGTGGCCTCGACGACCACGAGCACGCAGAGCAGCGGCGTCGCCCAGAGCTTGCCGTTCTCGCGCACCACGAAGGAGGCGCCGCGGTAGTCGGGCAAGGTGGGGATGAAGCGCTTGAAGAGGCGCAACATCAGGTTGCGCTCCATCTTCATCTCTTCGGAGTCACCCTGAAAGAGCAGCTTCCAGGACGTGTACAGGAGGATGGCGCCGAACACGTACATGATCCCGTGGAAGCTCTCGATGAGCGCCGCCCCGAGGAAGATGAAGACGCCGCGCGCGAACACCGCGCCGAGGATGCCCCAGAAGAGCACCCGGTGGCGCAACGACTGCGGGACCGCAAAATATTTGAAGATGACCAGGAAGACGAAGATGTTGTCTACGGAGAGGGTCTGCTCGACCAGCCAGGCCTGCAGGAACTCC
>CAZKWG010000451.1:0-6759 GCA_964556105.1 uncultured Enterobacterales bacterium
GGTGGGCGCGACCTGCACGTCCAGGCCGCCCACGCCCGCCAGCGCGCCCTCGACCTTCGCGATCGTCTCGCTGGCCTGGGGGTCGGCCACGCCGGCCGAGGCCACGGTCTCCGCCGGCACGGGCCGCAGCACGGGGATCGTGTGGACCAGCGCGTCGGCGTCCGAGCCGCTCTTGACCTCGAAGCGGAAGCTGGCGGTCCCGAACTCCGGGTCGAGCAGGGCGAAGGGGACCTCCACCGCGCCGCCCGCCGGGACCTGCACCGTCGCCGGGCTGCCGACCAGCCGCACGCCCTTGGCGTCCGCGCTCACCGTCACGGCGCGCGCCTCCTCGCGGTTGTTGTGCACGACCACGCCGGCCAGGGCCTTGTCGCCGACGCGCAGGACGCGCGGCATGGCGGGCTGAGCCAGCAGGGGCAGGCTGACCCGCACCTGGTGGTCGGCCGAGCCGAAGCGGTCCTCGCCCGCGTCCACGACCGCCATGATCTGGAAGGTCGTCAGGTTGTCCGGCAGCTTGAACTTGCGGACCAGGCGCCCGTCCCGCAGGGTCGAGAGGTCGGCGTCCCACAGCGGGGTGGTGACGAACTTCGAGCGCGTGCGGGTGGACTCGCCGCCGCCGCCGCCCGCCTCGGCGCCCTTGGCCAGGAAATGGCCGCGGTCCAGGATGCGGGTGCGGTTGTCCGCGGTGCGCACGCGCAGCGGGTGAGCGGCGTAGTAGGTGTCGAAGGCGTCGGGGGTCTCGTAGCCGGTGAGGCTGAGCACGCCGTAGTCCACGGCGTAGAGGATGACGTGCGCGCCGCCGACAGGCTCGGCCTTGCTGCCGCTGTCCTTCTTTCCGGCGACGGCGACGGTGACCAGCACGTCGTCGCCCGGCTGGTAAGAGGCCTTGTCCGTGGTGATCTTCACGTCCAGGTGGCGGCCGGAGGGGTCTACCTCGAGCTCGGTGTAGCCCAGGTAGTAGGCCGGCACGCCGGCGTCGGGGCTGTCAGCGGGCGGCGCGCCGTCCACCAGGACCACCGAGACGAAGAGGTTCGGGACGGCGTCCTCCCGGAGCGGGATCTCGATGGTCTCGGACGCGCCCGTGAACTTCCGCACCGTGCGGTCCAGCACGCCCTCGCGCTCCACCGTGATCAGGCCCGTGAGTCCGGCGCGCGGCGCCTTCACCAGGATCTTCGCCGTGTCACCCGGGGTGTACACCCGCTTGTCGGCCACCAGCTCGACCTTGCTCTGGTCGTCGCGTGCCCAGCTCGCGTTGGCGCCGGCCACGTACATGCTCTCTTCGGACTTCGTCGCGCGGCCCTGGGCGTCGCGCGCCTCGGCCTGCACGACGTAGTAGCCGCCCTCCTTCGGGGTGAAGGCGAAGGCGGTCGCCCCGCTGCCCGAGGCCACGGTGCGCTTCTCCACCACGTCGTCCTTGGGCGTGCTGACCCAGCTCCAGCGACCGTCCAGGCCCTTCTGGCGGATCGTGTCCCAGGTGCGGCGCACGATGGTCAGGTTGACCGGGACGCCGCTCTTCGCCGCGCCCTCCGGCGTGACGGCGACCAGCTCCCAGGGCGCCTCCTGCCCGGCGGTCCCGAGGAAGCGCAGGGTGCGCAGCCCGACATAGACCTCGGCCGGGTGGACCAGGGTGCTGCTGCGGTTGGAGATCTGCTGGCGCGCCACGTCGGTGACGGTCAGCTCGGAGACGTACTCGCGGGTCTTGGGCTCCTCCGTGACGGGGAGCTTTGCGGTCATGACGATCTGACCATTCTGGTCAAGTTTGCCCTCGCCCGTCGCGACCGTCTCTTCGGGGTGGTACTCGCCATCCCACCAGGCGCGGCCGCTGGCGGGCTGGAAGCTGTAGTCCTCCCATCCGCTGGGCGAGGGCGCGACGTCGCGGGCCAGGATGGTCCAGCGGGCCTCGGAGCCGGCCATCGCCGCGCCGAAGAGGTAGCGGCCGTTTCCGGTGGCCTGGAGCTGGCCGCCGACGATGGCGTGCTCGGGCGCGCTCACGTCCACCCGGAACACGGGGGCGCGGTAGGCGTAGACCGGCAGCTCTACCCACTGGCTGGCCTGCTCGCCCTCGTGCTCGACGCTGACGGTGCAGTGGCCGTAGCCGATGCTCGCCTCGGGGGGCAGCTTCACGTTGAAGGAGACGGCGCCGCGGGCGTTGAGCTTGCCGGCGTCGCCGCCGAGATCGGCGCCGCGCGCGTCCGCGCAGGTCCAGGTGACGGGGGCGCCGACCGGGATGCTCAGGCCGCTGGCGCTCGTGGTGCGGGCGCTCAGCGCGACGTGGACGGTGTCGCCGGGGCGGTAGACGCCTCGGTCGGTGAACGCGTGGGTGCGCAGCTCGCCGCGGGACTCCGTGCTCGCCGTGCTGACGTTGTGCTGCCAGGCGGGCAGCTCGTTCGGGTCCTCGCTGGTGGTGACCGCCGTGTCGGCGCCCTTGCGGACGATGGCCCAGAGGGGGCTCTCCCAGGGGCGCCACTCCTTGGGCAGGATCGGCGTCGAGACCGCGAGGCCGTCGGCGTTGGTCTTGCCGGTCCAGACGGAGGTGTCGCCGATGAAGAGCTCGACGTCGGCGTCGCCCACCGGGCTCGCGTCGGAGAGGCGGGTGACCCAGGTGGTCACGCCGTTGGGGCCGAGCTTCAGCGTGGTGCCGAGGTCGGTGACCTGCAGCAGCGAGCGGCTGACCAGCCGGCGCCCCTCGCTGTCCGTCAGCTCGGGCGACCAGGCCTCCACCAGCAACAGGCCGCGCCCGTCCGTGAGGTGCGGGGCGAGCTCCACCTTGTTGACGCGGATCCGGTCGTCCAGCACGCCGTCGCTGAGCACCTCCGTGGCGTTCCGAGGGCTGTGAGGGTTGTGCGGATCCCAGGTCTCCCAGCTCCGCGAGAAGCGGCGAATCCACTCCAGATCCACCGGGTTGACGCTGACGGAGAGGCTGCGCACGTTGCGGGTGCGGATGGGCAGCGTGCTCGGGTTGTTGGCGGGGTAGAGCTGCGCGCCCGTGGGGGCGTCCACCAGGGCGTCGAGGTGCCCGGTGGTGAAGGACCAGCTCGCGCCCTTGTCGTAGACCTGGCCAAAACGGTCCTTCGCCCCGGGCTCCACCGTGATGGTGTAGGCGGTCATGGGCTTCAGCCGCACGCTGTAGGACCAGCGCGACCAGGTGTAGGCCTCCGCGGGGTTCCAGCCGTCGGGCGGCGCGGGGCTGATCTTGATCTTCGGGCCGATCTCGGCCGCCTCGGTGCGGGTCGCCAGGTCCAGCCACAGCTCGGCGAAGGGGTTGACGTCCGTGCCCGTGGGGCCGAAGCCCTCGATCCTGGCCGGCGGGATGGTCTCGAAGGACACGGTCTGCTCGCTGGTCGAGCCCAGCGGGCCCTCCATGCCGCGCAGGCCCTCGGAGAGGGTCATCGTGTAGGCGCGATCGCGCTCGAGCTTCGCCGTCACCAGCACGCTGCGGTCGAGCTCGCGGTCGGAGACGCGCGGCGGCCCGTCCTCCTCTTCGGGGTCCGTCTCCGAGGGCGCGCTGAGCGTCTGAGGGCGCGAGACGGCGAAGTTGACCTTGGAGGTTCCTTTGCCGCCCTCGGCGGTGATCTGCAGGTGCCGCTGGACCTCCGACGGGTCCACGTCCTGGTCGAAGACCAGCAGGATCGGGCGGCGCGGATCCACCTCGCTGCTGCCGTCATAGGGCGCCGAGCGCGTCAGGCTGGGGCGGGCGGTCTCGAAGCTCCAGCTCACGCCCGCGTCCAGCGCGGTGCCGTCCAGCGCGGCGAGCCCGCCCGGCGTCTGGCAGGTGATGGCCGTGCCCTTGGGGAAGTGGTCGCCCTCGGGCAGCCAGGCGGCGGTGCTGGTGCCGGCCCAGCGCGCCTTGCCCTGGAGCTTCCCGTCGTCCGCCTTGCAGGTGATGGGGACGGCCGCGCTCATCGCGTCGAGCTGGTCGAGGGCCACCATCGGGCGGTCGAAGACCACCACCGCCTGGCGCGGCGACTCCTGCGGGCCCTGGGGGCCGACCAGGAGCACCGAGAGCCCCTCGCCGCCGCCGTCGCCCAGCGGGGGCGGGGTCAGCTCGCCGGGCTGGATCGGCGCCAGATCGGGGAGGGCGGTGGCGGAGACCGTCTCCAGCGTGGTGGCCGGCTTGCCCAGCACCTGCTGAATCAGCTCTTCCGAGGCGCCTCCCGGAGGAGACTCCTTCTTGCACGCAGTGGACAGGACGAGGGCCGCGACGAACCAGGAGCGCATGGACCACCTCGAGACCGCTCCCCATAACTGGTCTGCTCCCCGAGGGCCTTGAGGCGTGAGCACGCCGAACCGCTTATACTCGCGATCTCTCCGACCCGAGGCTCCCTACGACATGGCCGTCCGGATCCTGAGCGCGCTCGCTGCCCTCGCTGTCGTCCTCCCCGCTGTGGCCTGGGGAGGCATGTACGGCGTCTGGGCCCTGACGATCCTCGTCCTGGTCTGGTCGCAGTGGGAGTACGCTGGGCTGGCCTTTCCGCAGGCGCGGGCCCGGGTGGCGCCGCTGCTCGTGGTGCTGGGCGGCGTGGCGTTGGCCGCCGTCCAGACGCGGGACTTCCTCTGGGTGGGGGCGGCGCTGATCGGGCTGCTCATCCTCTCGGCCTGGTGGGTGCTCTTCTGGCCGCGCGAGTCGGTCAGCGGCATGCACTCGGAGTGGGCGCGGCTGCTGCTCGGGCTCCTATACATCCCGCTTCCGCTCGCCTTCTTCCCGCTGCTGCTCGACCTGCCGGAGGGCCAGGGCTTCGGCTGGCTGGTGCTCACCTTCGCCGGCACCTTCGGCGGGGACGCCGGCGCCTACCTCTCGGGCCGCCTCTTCGGCAAGACGCCGCTCTTCCCGCTGGTCTCGCCGAAGAAGACCTGGGAGGGGCTCATCGGCGGCGTGGCCATCGCCGTCGGGCTCTGCCTCGCGCTGCGCGCGTTGTTCTTCCCCTGGGCCTCGGTCGTGGACTGCCTCGTCATGGGCATCTTCATCGATCTGGCCGGCGCGACCGGCGATCTGGTCGAGTCGATGATGAAGCGCGACGCGGGCGTCAAGGACTCCGGGCGCTTCCTGCCGGGCCACGGCGGCATGCTCGACCGCATCGACAGCATCGTGTTCACCATGCCGCTGACGTACCTCTACGTGCAGCTCATGTACGGATGAGCGCGGCCATCCGGCGGTCCGGTCCGTGATCCCGATCTCGGTGGCGATCATCGCGGCCAACGAGGCCGATCGCCTGCCCGACGCGATCCGCTCCGTGCCCTTCGCCGACGAGGTGGTGGTGCTGGACAGCGGCTCCACCGATGGGACGCCGGAGCTCGCCCGAGCGCTGGGCGCCCGCGTGATCGAGACGGACTGGCCCGGCTACGTCGCGCAGAAGAACCGCGCGCTGGAGCAGGTCCGCAACCGCTGGGTGCTCTCCATCGACGCCGATGAGCGGGTCTCGCCTGAGCTCGCCCTGGAGATTCAGCGCGCGCTCGCCGTCGAGCCCGCCGTGGGCGCGTTCTCGATCCGCCGCCTGAGCTACTGGGAGGGGGCGCCACTGCGCTTCGGTCTCTGGGGCCATGATCGCAAGATCCGCCTCGTAAGGCGCGAACAGGCCCGCTGGGAGGGGCGCGACCCCCACGACCAGCTCGTGGCCGAGGGGCCGGTCACCCGCCTGCGGGGAGCCCTCCACCACCACCCCTACCGCGATCTCGCGGAGCATCTCTCTACGATTGATCGCTACACCAGGCTCGCGTCCGAGCGGCTGGCGGCCGAGGGCGCGCGAGCACACTGGTGGGACCTCGTCTTTCGGCCTCCTCTACATTTCGTGAACGCGATTCTCTTGCGCGCCGGCTTCCTGGACGGCGTGCGCGGCCTCTGCGTGGCGGCGCTGGGCGCCCTCTACGTGCTGCTGAAGTGGTCGCGCCTGTGGTGGCGCCAGGGGCGCCCGTGAAGATCGCCCTCGTTCACCGCGAATTCTCCGAGCGAGGCGGCTGCGAGCGCTTCGGGCTGGGCTTCGCGCGCTGGCTGGTGGCGCGCGGTCACGCGGTGGACCTGTGGTGTCAGCGGGCGGAGGGAGCGCCGACCGAGGCGCGGGTGCGCACGCTCGATGTCGGCGGTCGCGGCCGCATCTGGAAGATGCTCTCCCTGTGGAGGGCGGCGGGCGCGGTGCGCCGCGAGGCCTACGACGCCGTGCTCTCTCTGGGGCGCACGCCGGGCGGCGACGTCTACCGCGCCGGCGGGGGCTGTCATCGCGCCTGGGTGGAGCGCCGCGGCTGGTCGGTGGCCGACGCGGTGGAGGTGGCGCTGGACCGTCGCGTCGTGCTCGGCGCCGGGCGCGTGGTCGCCAACAGCGCCATGGCCGCCCAGGAGCTGGTGCGCTGGTACGGCCTCGATCCGCGCCGCCTGCAGGTCATCCACAACGGCGTAGACCTGGAGCGCTTCCGCCCCGAGCCGCGCGCCCCGCTCCCCCTGCCTGGTCCCGCCGCGGTCTTCGTCGGAAACGGCTTCCAACGCAAGGGCCTGCTCACCGCGATGCGCGCGCTGGCCCGCGTCCAGGGCCTGCACCTCGCCGTCATCGGCTCCGACCCTCGCCCGGCCCGCTGGCGCCGACACGCGCTCGAGCTCGGCGTCGAGGGGCGCGTCCACTTCCTCGGCCCTGTCCCTCGCCCCGAGGCGCTGCTCCCCGCCGCCGCCGCCTTCCTCCTGCCCACCCGCTACGATCCCTTCTCCAACGCCGTGCTCGAGGCCCTCGCCTGCGGCGTCCCCGCCCTCACCTCGGCCGCGAACGGGGCGGCCGAGAT
>CAZKWG010000452.1:0-6759 GCA_964556105.1 uncultured Enterobacterales bacterium
ACGCAGTCCAAGTGGCCGCAGGTGCCGTGGGGTTACACGGGTCAGGCGCTCTTCGACTTCTTCGACGGCAAGACCGTGCTCTGGGTCGAAGCTGAGGACGGCTGTCTGGGTGACCTCGCCAGCCTGTGCGATGTCGGCACCTTGACCGTGGCGGCTGGCGAAGACGACCACGCAGCAGCGTTCTCGGGCGGCGCCTACCTGGAGGCCCGCGGCGCGGATGGAAAAGGCGTCCTGTGGGCGGACTACGTGCCGGCCGAGGTCCCCGTCGCCACGGAGGTCACCGCCACGTTGGTCGTGGAGATCCAGGGGCTGGACGGCCTGGACGCGGACAGGGTCGTAGGCACGCTCGGCTGGAGCGAGGGCGCGGAGGATCTCACCGTTGACATCCTCGCCGGGGACTTCGCGCCCGAGAGCGGCGCCACGACGGACCAGTTCCTGACACAGTACGCCTCCACGCGCATCAAGTTTACGCCGACCGAGCCAGGGGCTGGCGTGGTTCGCTGGAAGGTCTGGGGTTACGGGAGATCGAACGTGGACTCTGTGGTCTACACCTGGTGAGCGATGAGCCACGATCACAGCCACGCCCATCATGCTGCTCGCGAGCATGACCTCGGACACAGTCACGGTCACAGCCACGGTCACGGTCACGGTCACAGCCACGGGCGTGCCGGCGACGCAGGCGGAGCGTCGAGGCGCGCGCTGACGATCGCGCTCGTCTTGAACGGGATCTTTCTGGTTGTCGAGCTGGGGCTGGGCCTGTACACGGGCTCGCTGGCCCTGCTCTCGGACGCGGCCCACATGGTCGGGGACGTCGGGGCGCTGCTTCTGGCCCTGGGCGTCTCGCAGCTCGCCGCGCGCGCAGCCACCCCGGGGCGCTCGTACGGATGGTTGCGCGCCGAGACGCTTGGCGCGTTCACCAACGGGCTCGCGCTCATCGTCGCTTGCGCCTTCATCGTGGGAGAGGCGCTGGAGCGCCTGGTCGAAGGCTCACCGCCGATCTCCGCCTGGCCAGTCTTCGTGGCCGGGCTGGTCGGGCTGGTGATCAACGTCGGCAGCGCCGTTGCGTTGATGCGCGCCGACCGAGGAAACCTGAACATCCGCGGCGCGCTGATGCACATGGTCTCTGACGCGCTGGGGAGCGTGGGCGCGATGCTCAGCGCGGTCTTCCTCTGGTACGGCGTCAGCGCGGCAGACCCTGTGGTCTCGCTCGTCATCGCGGCGCTCGTGCTCTACGGCGCGGTAGGCCTTCTACGAGACGCTGCACGGGTCCTGCTGCAGTTCGCGCCTCCTGGGGTCAGCGAGGAGACGGTGCGCGCCGCGCTGCTTCAGACCGAGGGCATGGCGGACGTCCACGACCTGCACGTCTGGACCCTGGACGGCCAGACGGCGGTGCTCTCGGCGCACCTCGTCGCCTCTCCCGGTGTCTCGGCTCGCGCGCTGCGCGAGCGAGCGGAGAGGGTGCTCACCGAACGCTTTCGTATCGCGCACACCACGCTTCAGGTCGAAGGAGCGGGGGAGTGCGAGGCTCCGAATTGCGCTTTATGGGGCCGGTCAGCCGGTTGAGGGTCTTCGAGACGCGGGGGTCAAGGATGTTTCCTCGTACGACGCCGCTGGCGCTCCTCCTCGCAGCCTGCGCTGGTGACAAGCCCGCGGAGACCGGCGACACAGCGAGCTCAGAGGAGATCTCGGATCTTCTCCCCCTGCTCCGGGGCATCGACGGCGTCGTCGACCCTTTCGAGGCTGAGGGGACCACGCCCGACACGCGCCTTTATGTGTTCGGCTTCGAGCAGCCGGTGGACCACGATGACGCCACGCTGGGGACGTTCACGCAGTACGTGAGCGTCGTGCATCGAGACACGAGCGCGCCCGTCGTTCTGGACACGCGGGGATACGGAAACAACTGGTCTGGGGCTGATAATGAGCTGTCCTGGGCCCTGGGCGCCAACCGCGTCAACGTCGAGCATCGCTACTTCATGAGCAGCCGGCCCGCCGATCCCGACTGGAGCAGGCTGCGGGTGAAACAGGCGACCGCAGACCTGCACGCGGTGGTCACCGCCTTGAAGTCTCTGTACACCGGGCCCTGGATCTCGACGGGCGCCAGCAAGGGGGGAGAGAACGCGCTCTTTTATCGTGCGCACTACCCTGACGACGTCGTCGGCACCGTCGCCTACGTCGCGCCCCTGCTGCGCGGGTACCCGGACGACAGCTTCGGCAGCTTCTTCGAGGAGATAGGCACCGAAGAATGTCGCGATCGGCTGCTCGCCCTTCAGCGCAGCCTGCTGTCCGATCGGGAGGGACTGGCGGCGGACCTCGAGGTGCAAGCCGAGGCCGTCGGAGAGAGCTTCTCCTGGGTCGGCGCGGACTGGGCGCTTCAGGTCTCCGTGGCGGAGCTGGCCTGGTCGTTCTGGCAGTACGACGGCGACTGCGCGGCGTTGCCGACTGAGCCCGAGGATCTGGGTGTGGTCTGGCCCTGGTTTCTGGACTGGGTGGGCTCGCCTTACAGCTACGGTGACGGGAGCCTCACCTACTATAGCCCTTACTTTTACCAGAGCATGGCGGAGATCGGCTACCCGACCGTCCCCTATGACGCCATCTCCGACCTCCTGACGGTCAACCCGGATGATGTGACGCCTCTCCTGCCGACCGACGAGATCCCCTCCTACGATGGATCGGTCGTGGAGGAGGCCGCCACCTGGCTCTCCAGCGAGGGCAGCGAGCTCCTCCTGGTCTACGGCGACCAGGACCCTTGGACCGTGCGGGCGCTCGAGCTGGACGGCGCGACCGACAGCTACAGCTTCACCGCGGTGGGCGCCAACCACGGGGCCGTCATCGCGATGTTGAGCGCAGAGGATCAGGCCCTGGCCTGGGAGGCGATCTCCCGCTGGACCGGGGTCGATGTCGACCCGACCAGGGCCGCGCGAACGGTGCCGGCGCGCATGGAGACCATCGAGCGCCCGCCCGGCCGGTGGTGACGCCGCTTCCTCCTTCGCGATAGTCTCCTCCGAGGGGATGAGCATGCCGGCGCCGACATACTGGGACTACCTCAAGCTCGAACAGCTCCTCTCGCTCCAGGGTGGCCTCGAGGGCGATGAGACGCAGCTCATGAGCGACGAGCTGCACTTCATCATCGTTCACCAGGTCTTCGAGCTCTGGTTCAAGCTCGTCCTGCGCGAGCTGCGGCTGGCGCGGGACCATCTCGCGGCCCCCCGCGTCGCGGAAGAGACGGTTCCCTACGTGGTGCACCACCTGCGGCGGGTCAACCAGATCCTGAGGCTGGGCGCCGACCAGTTCCAGGTCATGGAGACGCTGACGCCCCAGGATTTTCTGGCGTTTCGTGACAAGCTCGTCCCCGCGAGCGGGTTCCAGAGCTTCCAGATGCGCGAGCTGGAGCTGGTGCTTGGGATGACCGGCGAGCATCGGCCAGCGGCGGGGAAGATGCAGCCCATCGACCACATCCGCACGCTCGCGAAGGACTCGCCAGGGGGCGGTCAGGCCTGGGATCGTGTGGTGGCGGCCGGAGAAGAGCTGACGCTGCGGAGCGCGCTCCACGCGTGGCTCTACCGCACGCCCATCGAAGGCTCCAGCCCAGGGGAGGCCGACGATGAGGCGGCCGTGACGCGCTTCATCGATGGCTATGTTCAGGCTATCGGCGAACGCCACGCGCTTCAAAGCGCGCGAATGGCTCGCGCGCTCGGCGAGAGCCCTGCCAGTCAGAGCTTCGATCAGGCCACCCTGTTGGCGCGCAACTTCCTCTCCGCGGTGGATGTCCCAGAGGCTGGCCGGGCGACCGCGCGCCGTATACGCGCCGCCCTCGTCTTCATCGAGAGCTACCGCGAGCTACCTTTGCTCGCCTGGCCGCGCCTGCTCATCGACACGGTGGTCGAGCTCGAGGAGCTGCTGGTCCTCTGGCGCACCCGCCACGCCCGCATGGTGGAGCGCGTCATAGGTCGCCGTGTCGGCACGGGCGGATCCTCGGGCGTGGACTACCTGGACGAGACGACGCGCGCGCGCATCTTCGTCGAGCTCTGGACGGTCCGCACGCTGCTTCTGCCCAAGGAGGCCCTTCCTCCTTTGACGAGCGCCGACGCCTACGGCTTCGCGCGGTAGCGCCCCCACCCGCGCCCCCATAGTGTTGAACAGGGGTGCGGGATGTCAGTTTTCCTGGTGCTGATGGCATGCGGCGGTAGGGCGGCCTGGTGGGGACCAGAGCTGGCGGAGGACCTTGATCCGGCGGACGACGTCGTGGAGGTGCACCTTCGCGCGGAGGAGGCAACCGCTGCGTGGGGCGTGGGGACGGAGACCGCGGTCTGGTCCTACAACGGCAGCGTCCCCGGACCGACGATCCGCGCGTCCGTAGGCGACACGCTGCGCGTGGTCTTCGACAACGCCCTCCCCGACGCCGACACCACCATTCACTGGCACGGGATGCGCGTCCCGAACGCGATGGACGGCACGGCCTGGGTGCAGGACCCCGTCGGACCTGGAGAGGCCTTCACCTACTCGTTCGTGGTCCCGGACGCGGGGACCTACTGGTATCACCCGCACCTGATGAGCAACGAGGCGGTGGAGCGCGGCCTGTACGGGGCGATCGTGATCGACGACCCCGATGACGCGCAGGTAGACCTGGAGCGCCTGCTCGTCCTGGACGATGTTGACCTCCAGCCCGATGGGGTGATCGCCCCCTTCGATCTGGACGAGAGCCTGATCAACACGACCCGCGGTCGGCTGGGCAACACCCTGCTGGTCAACGGGCAGCCGATCGGGGAGGGGCCGCTCGTCGACCACGGCCGGGCTGGAGAGGTCGAGCGCTGGCGTCTGGTGAACGCGGCCAACGCCAGGACCTTCGACATCTCGGTCGATGGCGCGGCCTGGCGGCTCATCGCTGAGGATGGACAGCCCATCGACGCGCCGCGGTCGCCGGGGCTCGTCACCCTGGCCTCGGGCCAGCGCGCCGATCTGGAGGTCCTCCCTGGAGACGACGACGTCACGCTCACCCTCTGGATTCGAGTACCGGAGGGCGCAGACATCCCGATCTCAGCGTTTCGTGTGGAGCTCGACCGTTCGGGCAGCGCGGCGTCGCCGCTCGACTGGCGCCCTCCGACCTTGCCCGAGGTCGAGGCCACGGAGCAGACGGTGGACCTGCTCCTGGACGGCGACGACGACGGCAGCGCGATGACCTGGACGATCAACGGTGCGGCGTGGATGTCCTGCGACGACATGCTGGGAGGAGACCCCATCTCCGTTCGCCAGGACGCGCCAACCACCCTTCGTCTGGTCAACGCCTCCGAGGAGGAGCATCCCTTTCATCTGCACGGCCAGTTCATGCTCGAGCAGGAGCGGAACGGCGAAGCTCCTCCCTGGTCCGGTCTGCGCGACACGGTGCTGCTCATGCCTGGGGACGACGTCACCCTCTACGCGCGCTTCGAGAACCCCGGCCTTTGGATGGCCCACTGCCACATCCTGGAGCACTCGGCGCGCGGGATGATGACGGCCTTCGAGGTCGCGCCATGATCGCGGCGCTGGTGCTGCTGGCCTGCGCCGGTGAGCTGTCTGGCTACGCCGACACCGCGGACACCGCCGGCTGTGTGAACGGCCCCATCGTGACCTGGGAGAGCGGCGGGGAATCCTTTTTCCGCAGCTACTGTGTCTCTTGCCACTCGTCCCAGGCGATCGACCGTCACGGGGCTCCGGAGTACCTGAACTACGACACCCTGGATGGCGTCCGCGAGGCCAGACACAGCATCCGTGAGGCCGCCCTCTGGGACCAGGTCATGCCGCCGGGCTATCCCTTGGAGGAGGAGCAGCGGGCGATCCTGAGCTCCTTTCTCCACTGCGGGTTGTAGGTCTGCGTCAGTGCGGCGCGCTGAGCATCTGCCAGGCGGCCCCCCAGGCGCTGGTGTCCAGACAGAGCTCGCCCAGCGTCTGGTCGTTGTGGAAGGTGACCTCGCCGCAGAGGTCGCAGTCATCCCCGACGTCCCAGACGCTCCAGTACCCGCGCGGATCCCGCACATGGATCGCGCCGCTCATGGTGCCTGCGCAGGCATCTTCTGGATCCCAGGTGACGTTGTCCAGGAAGAGGTGCGTCGAGCCGAGCCCGACGCCGCCCGTGATGGTCAGCGCCGCGCCGTCCGGCGAGGCGCGCGAGGTGGCGAGATACACGCTGCTCATGGTGACGCCCAGCCAGTCCTGCCGCGTCGTGTCCACCCAGGTGCCGGCCAGATCGATATCGGAGAAGAGGATATCGCCCTCTCCGTGGGAGATGACGACGATCTCCCCGCCGCCCGCGAAGCGTGCACCGCTCGCGTCGATGATCTCGAAGTCACCTCCGTGGGTGTAGGTGAGCTCCACCTGCTCGCCGTCTCCACCCACCATGGTCTCCATGACATCGTACCAGCCGACGCCCGAGTAGAGCGTGTCCTCGTCGGTCGTGCAGCCACCTTCCGGCTGGTAGAGGTCCGTGTCGTCGCCGGGGCAGCGCCCCCCTCCCA
The DNA here is from genome assembly GCA_964556105.1 of uncultured Enterobacterales bacterium. GTDB lineage: Bacteria > Myxococcota_A > UBA796 > UBA796 > CAZKWG01 > CAZKWG01. The sequence continues at coordinate 6,489 of CAZKWG010000452.1, forward strand.
GGCTCATGAGCTGGCCGTAGGTCTCGGCGATATCGTCGGGGTTCGGCACGCCGAGCGCAAAGACCGCCTCGAGGAGCGCGCCGATCTGCGCGACGGTGTAGTACGGCGGCGGATCGTCCACGCTGTAGACCATCGTCGCGGTGTCTTCATCGGAGTCACTGCCATCCCGCGCGGTCTCGTCGGGGCGGGGCGCGCAGGCGAGGAGCAAGACCAGCGAGGAGAGCATCTGCCCATCTCCGGCGAAGAGGCAGGCCCTTAACTGGTCTCAGTG
>CAZKWG010000453.1:0-6749 GCA_964556105.1 uncultured Enterobacterales bacterium
GGTGCCCAGCGCCGAGATGATGGTGAGGATCTCCTGGTTGGCCAGCATCTTGTCCAGCGTGGCCTTCTCGACGTTCAGGATCTTCCCGCGCAGCGGCAGGATCGCCTGGTACTTGCGGTCGCGGCCCTGCTTGGCCGATCCACCTGCGGAGTCGCCCTCGACCAGGTAGAGCTCGCACTTGGACGGCTCCCGCTCCTGGCAGTCGGCCAGCTTTCCGGGGAGATCGCCGCCTTCCAGCGCGTTCTTCCGCCGCGCCAGCTCGCGGGCCTTGCGCGCCGCCTCGCGGGCACGGCTGGCCTGAATGGCCTTGCTGACGATGGCGCGGCTGACGGCCGGGTTCTCGTCCAGGAAGATGGCGAGCTGCTCGGCGACGATGCTCTCCACCAGACCCTTGACCTCGGAGTTCCCGAGCTTGGTCTTGGTCTGCCCCTCGAACTGCGGCTCGACGATGCGCACGCTCAGCACGCAGGTCAGGCCCTCGCGCGCGTCGTCGCCGCCGATGCTCTCGCCCTTCTGCGCCTTCAAGATGTTGTGGGCGTAGGCGTAGTTGTTCAGCGTCCGGGTCAGCGCCGCCTTCAACCCGGAGACGTGGGTGCCGCCCTCGACCGTGTTGATGTTGTTGGCGAAGCTGAAGATCGTCTCGTTGTAGGACGGCGTCCACTGCAGCGCGAGCTCGGCCTCCAACCCCTCTTTGCCGCCGGAGATGTAGATCGGCTCCGGGTGCAGCGGGCTCTTCGCCTGCGTGAGGTGCTGGACGAAGCTCTTGACGCCGCCCTCGTAGCGGAACTCGCCCAGGCGATCGTTGCGGCGATCCTCGATGCGCACCATGACGCCGGGGTTCAGGAAGGCCAGCTCCTGCAGGCGACCCGCCAGCACGTCGTAGGAGAACTCGGTGGTCTCCGTGAAGATCTCGGCGTCCGGGAAGAAGTGAACGCGGGTGCCGCGCTTCTGCGTCTCCTCGAGGGCGCGCATGGTCGCGACCGGCGTGCCGCGGGCGTAGCGCTGGTTGTGGTGCCGGCCGTTCCGCCAGATGTCCAGGATCAACCACTCGGCCAGCGCGTTCACGCAGGAGACGCCGACGCCGTGCAGACCGCCGGAGACCTTGTAGGACTTCTTGTCGAACTTGCCGCCGGCATGCAGGGTGGTCAGCGCGACCTCGGCGGCCGGACGGCCCTCCGTCGGGTGCATGTCCACCGGGATGCCGCGGCCATTGTCCTCACACGAGCAGGAGCCGTCCTCGTGGAGGATGACCTCGATGCGGTTGCAGTGCCCGGCGAGGGCCTCGTCGATGGAGTTGTCGACCAGCTCGTAGACGAGGTGGTGCAGACCGCTTGGCCCGGTGGAGCCGATGTACATCGCCGGGCGCTTCCGTACAGCCTCGAGGCCCTCCAGCACGGTGATGCTGGAGGCGTCGTAGGTGTCGTTCACAGGGCCGTTCGGCGGGCCGCTCGGCGGGACCTGATGTTCCATCCATCCCTCTCAGACCGGCTCCATTAACACCTGCGCGGGGCCTCGTCCATCGGGGCGGGAGACGCTCGAAAACAAGGCCAGAAGCGGGTCCGTCGCAGTCCCCGATCACCTGTTCAGGGGTCGTCCAGGTCGACCCGATCCGGATGGACCCGAAAGCCCTGGGCCTGACCCGCCGGGAGCGCCCCGAGATAGGCCCGATCCGTCGTCGTCACCCAGATCTGATTGTCCAGATCGAGGAGATGGGCGACCAGCCGCTCGCGCCTTCCGCGGTCGAGCTCGCTCGTCAGATCGTCGAGCAGAAAGAGCGGCGACTGCCCCCGGCGGCGGGCCGCCTCCAGCTCGCCCAGCTTCAGCGCCAGGGCCAGGGTGCGCGCCTGCCCCTGACTGGCGAAGCGGCGGGCGAGGCGCCCGTTCACGCTGATCTCCAGGTCATCGCGGTGCGGCCCCACGAGCACGCTCCCGGTCCTCAGCTCGTCCGGGCGGGCCTGCGCCACGGCCGCCTGAAGACGCGCCTGCACGGCCTCCTGCCCCTCCGCTTCACCTCCGGCCCCGCGCAGCTTCAACCCCACCCGGTCCCCCGCGGCGATGAGCATCACCGCCGCCTGGAACGGCTCCTGAAGCTCGGAGACCAGCTCCCAGCGCCGCAGCATGACCTGCGCGCCGAGCGCGCACAGGCGCTCGTCCCAGGTGTCGAGCTCGCCCATCGACACGCGACCAGAGCGCAGCAGGGTCCCCTTCTGGAGCACCACCCGGCGATAATCGCGGACCAGGTCCAGATAGGTCGGCCGCGCCGTGAACACGGCCCGATCCAGCAGCAGCCGACGCGCCTCCGGCTCGCCGCGGATCACCGTCACCGTCTCGGGGCTGAAGAGGATGGCCGAGATCGTCTCGAACCAGGACCGCAGGCCCGCCGCGCCGCCGTCCATGAGGAGCTGGCGTTCGCCGCCCACCTGACGCCAGACCAGCGCCCGATCTCCGGCAGGGCCTCGCACCCGCCCCTCGATCTGGGCCCCGGCGCAGCCCTCGCGCACCCAGCGCGCGGGGCGCGCCTCCCTGAAGCTGCGGAGGGTGGCCAGGACGTTGACCGCCTCCAGCAGGTTGGTCTTCCCAGCGCCGTTGTCGCCGTGCAGCACGATGAGGCGCGCGTCGCTCTCCAGGGTGGTCTCACCCCGGTTGCGCCAGTCGTGCACCCGCAGCGCGCGAAGACGCAGCTTCAGTCCAGACGCATCGGCATGACGACGAACAGGCAGTCGTCGCGGCCCGAGAGGCGGACGATGCAGGGGTCGAGCACGTCGCCCATCTCCATCGACAGGCTCTCGCTGCTGGTCGGCCCCAGGAAGTCCTGGAAATACTTGATGTTGAAGCCCGTGGTCAGGCTCTCGCCCTCGAGGGTCGCCGGGACCTCCTCGCGCGCGTCGCCGAGGTCCATGTTGTCGGCGCTCAGCACGATGCCGTCTTCCCCGAAGGTGAAGCGCACCGAGTGGTTGCGGTCCGTCGCCACCAGGCTGACGCGGCGCAGCGCGTCCACGAGATCGACGCGGCCCAGCTCGACGCGGCGCCGATACCGATCAGGAAGAACCTGCTTGTAATCTGGGAACTCGCCGTCTACGAGACGGGCGCTGAGCACCAGACCCTCCGTGGCGAAGGTGGCGGAGCGGTCCGACATCGAGACCTGCCAGGGGGCGTCCTTGTCCTCGACCAGCTTGCGGACCTCCGACAGCGCCTTGCGCGGCAGCAGCACCCGGCGCGCCAGCGCGACCTCGCCCTCGAAGGGAGCCTCCGACCAGGACAGGCGGCTGCCGTCGGTGCTGACCATGCGCACGCGGTCGCCCTGCGGCCCGCTCACCTTCTCGATGTGCGCGCCGTTGAGGCCGTAGCGGTTGTCGTCCGCCGAGATCGAGAAGAGCGTCTCCTCGATCATGCGGCTGAGATCGCCGCCGCGGATCTTCATGCTCCGCTTGCCATCCGCGCTGGCGGTGGGCGGGAAATCCTCGGTCGGCAGCGTGTTCAGGTTGAACACGGCCTTGCCGCTGCGGATCTGCACGCGGCTGCCGCCGGTCAGGCTCAGGCTGACGACCGGATCGGGCAGGGTGCGCGCGATCTGGAAGAAGTGCTGCGCGTCCACACACAGCTCGTTCTCCGTGCGGATGACCGCCGGATAGTCCGCCACCAGGGTCACCATCGTGTCCGTGGCGGTCATGCGGAGCCGCTCGCCGCGGGCGCTCAGCAGCACGTGAGCCAGGGCGAGGTTGGTGGTGCGCCGCTCCACGATGCCCTGCACGCGCTGCAGGCCGCGGATCAGGGTGTCACGATCAATGCTGAGGTCCATGGAGCTACCCGGGCGTTCGAGAGACGAAGAACAGGCGAAGCAGAGCGACGGGCTTTAGCACGGCCACCGCCTGAGCGAAAGATGACGCGGTCGCCGATCGAAGAGTGTCTGTAATAGAAGTAGTTTAATTTGGATCCGTAGTCGTAACCGTTGTCTGTGGATACTGTGGAAAACTGAAAGAAGGACTTTATATCCTTCCTGATTTCGCGTCCGATCCTGTGCATCACTCTGGGGAGCCACAGCGGACACGCGCTGTGGAAAACTCGCCTGTGGAAGAACAGGCCGCTTCTCCTCAGCGGCTCCACACCTCTTCCACAGGATGCGGGCATTTCCCCGCAGGATTTTCCATAGCCTGTGGATCTCGCCAGAATCAGCGTCCGATGGAGCGTTCCAGCGTCTGGATGGCGTTTCGGAGATCCACGTCCTTGCTGAGAAGGCTCGCGATTTTTTTGCAGGCGTGCTGCACGGTGGCGTGGTCGCGATTGCCGAACAGGCGCCCGATCTCGGGGAAGGAGAGCTCGGTGTGGCGGCGCACCAGGTACATCGCGACGTGGCGCGGGCGCACGAGCTGCTTGAGCCGACGCTGACCTTTGAGGTCCGAGACCTTCGTGTTGTAGAAGCTGGCCACGCACTGCAAGATCGCCTCGGTGGACAGCGAGGCCGGCTCCTCGGCCAGCACCGCGCCCAGCGTGCGGCGGGCGAACTCCACCGTCAGCGGCTCGCGGTGAAGCTGGGTGAGCGCGCGGAGGCGGTTCAGGACGCCCTCGAGCTCGCGCACGCTCCCTCGGACGCGCGTGCCGATGAAGCGGGCCAGCTCCGGCGGCACCTCCAGCCCGAGCGGCTCGGCCTTCTGGTGGAGGATCGCCAGCAGCGTCTCCATGTCCGGCGGCTGCACGTCGGCCAGCATCCCGCCTTCGCAGCGGGTTCGCAGCCGGGGCTCGAACATCTTGATCTCGCGCGGCAGCACGTCGGCGGTGAACACGATCTGCCGCCCGCGCTCCTTGAGCCACTCGAAGGTGTGGAAGAGCTCCTCCTGCGTCCGGTCCTTGCCGCTCAGGAACTGCACGTCGTCCATGAGCAGGAAGTTCGGATGTTTCCGGTACTTGTCCCGGAACTCCGGCATCCGGTGGAAGCGCAGGGCGTTGATCATCTCGTTGGTGAACTGCTCGGCCGTGACGTAGACCACCGTGCTCTCCGGGGAGAGCTGACGCACGCGGTTGGCGATGGCGTGCATGAGGTGGGTCTTGCCGAGGCCGGTCGGCCCATAGATGAACAGGGGGTTGTAGCTCGGATCCCCCGGAGAGTCGCAGACGGCGGTGGCGGCGGCGTGGGCGAACTGGTTGCTCGCCCCGACGACGAAGATGTCGAAGGTCTTGTCCTGCGCGACGCCCTGGATGGGCAGGGCCGGCGTGTCCGAGGGGAGCTCCTCGGTCGGGCCATCGGAGGGATCATCGACCTCCTCGGGCTCGGCGCGCGCGACCTCGAAGTGGAGGCGCAGCGGCTGCCCCAGCGCCTGCTGGAGCTCCGAGGCCAGGATCTCACCGTAATTCGCCTGGACCCAGTCCCGGTAGTAGCGGTTCGGGACGATGAGCACGACGTCGCCGGGCCCGAGGGTGGAGATCTGGATGGGGCGAATCCAGATGTCGTAGTTCTGGACGCCGAGTTTCTCTTTGAATGTGCTCTGAAGGCGAGCCCAGACCTGTTCCATCGACACACCGGCACCCTGGTAGCGCCCTGCCGGTAGGGACGCTGCCGCCCCGGCGACCGGCGATCGTGACAGGGTAACCGCCGCCCTCCTGCATCACAACGGCGAAGATGTGCGGAAAATCTGGAGGGCCGCCACCTGCGCCTCGCCCTTGACCGCAGCCCGTCCGCGCAATAGCGTAGCTGGTCCGACCCCCAGGCACAGGTGTGTCTCGGTTTTCGTGAGGTTCCCGTGAAGCGTACGTATCAGCCCAGCAGAGTCAAGCGGAAGCGCAGCCACGGCTTCCGTGCCCGGATGGCCACGGCCGGTGGCCGCGCCGTTCTCCGTCGTCGTCGCGCCAAGGGTCGCAAGCGTCTGGTCCCGACGGTCCCCGACAAGCGGTACTGAGACGAGACCCCACGGCTTTCCGCGCGCGATCCGACTTCGTCGAAGCTCGGATTTCCGTCAGATCCAGGAGCAGGGGCGCCGCATCAGGCAGGCGCACCTGCTCGTCGTGTATCTGCCGGCGGCGGGCGAGAAGGCTCGCTTTGGGGTCACGGTCAGCCGGAAGGTGGGAAACGCAGTGGTCCGCAACCGCGTAAAGCGATGGCTCAGAGAGGCCATCCGAAGGGAAGGGCCAGCCTCGGGCGCTCGCTGGGATGTGGTGTTCATCGCCCATCCTTCGGCGGCCAGCGCTGGCGCTGAGCTGTTGCGCGGTCAGGTTCGGTCAGCCCTCCAGCGCGTCGGAGGCCGGTAGCGTATGCCGGCGCTCCGCGACCTCGTGGTGTGGACCATCCGCGGCTATCAGCGGCTGATCTCGCGAAACATGCCTCCGATGTGCCGCTTTACGCCGTCCTGCAGCCGCTATGCTGTAGAGGCCATTCAGGTTCACGGGCTGGCGCGGGGGGGATGGATGGCGGCGGCGCGAATCGCGCGCTGCCACCCGCTGCACCCAGGCGGGCACGACCCCGTCCCGCCACGCCTCGCGCTGCCGCCCCGAGGAGGATCCGGTGGATAGGAACCCAGAAGCTGATCGCCGCCTGATGTGGGCCCTCGTGCTCACCATGGCCGTCATGTACATCTGGTCTACCTGGTTCGCTCCGCAGCCCGTCAGCCAGGTTGCCGCTGAGCCGGCCGCGCCGACGGAGCCTGCGACCGCGGGCGCCACCGTCGGCGCCGCGCCGACCAGCGCCTCCGCTCCCGTGACGCCGGTGGACGCGGGGCCGGTCATCCCCGAGCGGACCCTCTCCGTCTCCGGGGACGGCT
>CAZKWG010000454.1:0-6691 GCA_964556105.1 uncultured Enterobacterales bacterium
CCCCCCCCCCCCCCCCCCCCCCCCCCCCCCCCCCCCCCCCCCCCCCCCCGCAGGGGGGCCAGGGCGCCCAGGCGGGCGCTCACGCCGTGGTACGGGGTCGCCGCCCAGCACAGCCCCACCCAGATCCCGGTCATCGGGCTGCGCGCCGCCGCCGCCGCCCCCGCCGCCGGGATGAGCCCCAGCCAGCAGGCCTCGGTAATGCCGTTGTGCAGCTCGCCCAGCAGGAACGGCGTGGTCGCCAGGCCCAGCCCCGCCACGATCCCGCTGCCGCCCAGCGCGCGCCCGTAGGCCCAGCCCGCCGCCGCCGCCAGCCCAACCTGCAGCGCGAGCTGCGCCGTGAAGCCCGCCTCCGGCCCGAGCGCCCAGCTTGGCAGCAGGCCCACCAGCGCGCCCAGCGGATCGATGTACCAGAGCACGCCGCCGTCCGGCCAGGCGATGCCCGGCGCCCTCCACGGCAGTCGCCCCTCGCTGAGCGCGCGAGCGACCTCGCCCACGCCCCAGACGTGGCTCCAGACGTCCAGCCCCTCGTCGCCGATCAGCCTCCCCGGGCGCAGGCTGGGGCCCAGCACGAGGGCGACGGCGAGCAGCCCGAGCAGGAGGGGGGCGCGGGCGACCCTCACATCTCCCAGTCCCCGCCCAGCCCCCGGTCATCCAGCGAGAGCACCCGGCCGCTGCCGCCGCCGCGCGCGAGGCGGGCGGTGCCGGGGCTGCTGGTCTCCAGCCGCAGGTGGGCGGCGAGATCGGGATCGTTGCGGTCGGAGACGACGATCAGCGCGCTGTGGCCGGCCTCGACGGCGTGGCGGAGACGGCGACCGGCGCGGCCGAAGGGCGGCGGGTCCAGCAGCAGCACGATCCCCAGCGCGCCGGAGCGGGCGAGCTGCTCGGCCGCCCAGAGGGCCTGCGCGGCGCCGGGGCGCACGAGGACCAGCCGGTCCAGGTTCACGCCCGGCAGGCCCGGCGGGTTCAGCCAGCCCTGGGTGTCGACGATGGCCACCGGGCGATCCTCCGCCGTCAGCCGCCGCAGCGCCGGCAGGACCCAGCCCAGGCGACCCGACCCGGGCGCGCCGACGATGGCGGAGACCCCCGGGCGCGGCCAGCCGCCGGTCACCGCGTCCAGCCCGGACACCCCGCTCGGGACGTGCTCCCCCTCGGTCAGGGGCGGCGCCGTCGCCGCCAGCTTCTGGCGCAGCTCGGCGAGGATGGTGGCGCGGTCGGAATTCATACCCTGATCATACATTCAGGATCGCGAGAAACGCAAGCCGGATCGCACGAAATCAGGATAGAAGCCTCCTCCGCGAGGAGCCCGCCATGTCCCTGTTCTTCCTGCTCTCTCTCCTGGCCTGCAAGCGCGACAAAGTCGATGAAGAGACCGGCGCTTCCGCCGACGAGATCGTGCTCTCCGACTGCGATCCGGTGGCCCCCACCCTCTGCGGCCTGCCCTTCCCATCGACCTTCTACATGCGCGAGGACACGAGCAGCGCGACCGGCTGGCGCGTTCACCTGGGCGCCACCACCCTGCCCAAGAACGCCAATCATTACCAGCCCGTGCCCGACTACTGGAACGAGCGCGACGGCTGGTCGCCGCTCACCATGATGATGGCGCACCTCCCGGGCGTGAGCCTGGAGGGCGTGATCGGCCACGACGACCTGGGCGCCTACCTGAACCAGGACGCGAAGACCGTGGTGGTGGACGTGGCGACGGGCGAGCGGGTGCCGCACTTCGTCGAGCTGGACATGACCCACGACGACGACGATCGCCGCCTGCTCCTGATCCGGCCGGTGACGCCGATGCAGTACGGCCACCGCTACGTGGTGGGCCTGCGCGGCCTCGTAGACGAGAGCGGCGCCGCCATCACCCCGAGCGAGGCCTTCCAGGCCCTTCGCGACGACGCGAGCTCCGACGACCCCGACGTCGAGGGGCGCCGCGGGATCTACGACGAGGTGGTCTTCCCGACCCTGGAGGGCCAGGGCTGGTCGCGGGGCGAGGTTCAGCTCGCCTGGGACTTCGTCGTCGGCAGCAAAGAGGGCATCACCGGGCGCATGCGCTGGCTGCGCGACGACGCGCTCGACCAGCTCGCCGACGGCCCGAGCTACACCATCGATGAGGTGGTCGAGTTCACCGCCGAGGAGAACGCCAACACCGCCCGCCGCGTCTACGGCACCATGAAGGTCCCCCTGTACACGGTCGAGGACCACACCAACACCGTCCTGACGCGCGACCAGGACGGGATGCCCTACCAGAACGGCGAGACCGAGGTGCCGTTCACCGTGATCGTCCCGCGCTCCCTGGTCGAGGCTCCCCGCCCCGGCGCCATCGTCCAGTACGGTCACGGCCTGCTGGGCGGCCAGGGGGAGGTCGAGGGGGGCTACCTGGCGGAGCTCTCCAACCGCTACGGCTGGGTGCTGATCGCCGTGGACTGGACAGGGATGAAGTCCGAGGACGCCCTGGCGATCACGGCGATGATCGCCGGCGGCGCGAGCGCAGGCGACGAGGCGCCCGCCGGTCTGGACCGCTTCGCCATCGTGCCCGAGCGCACCATGCAGGGCTTCGTGGAGGCCCTGGCGGCGATGCGGCTGATCTCCGGCCCGCTGGCCCAGGACGCCGCCCTGATGGTCGAGGACCTGAGCTCGGGCGAGCTGGTCTCGCTGGTGGACACCGAGAAGCGCTACTACTACGGCAATTCTCAGGGCGGGATCTTCGGCGGCGCCTACATGGCCCTGTCCACCGACGTCGAGCGCGGCGTGCTGGGCGTGGCGGGGATGCCCTACTCGCTCCTGCTGGACCGCTCGCACGACTTCGACACCTTCTTCGCCCTCTTCCGCGCCATGTACCCCGACCCGGCCGAGACCATGTTCTGGCTGGGCGCCATCCAGACCCTCTGGGACCAGGGCGAGCCCTCCGGCTACGGGCTGACCGTGACCGGCGACCCGCTGGAGGGGACCTCGCCCAAGACCGTGCTGCTGCAGGTGGCGATCGGGGACAACCAGGTCACGACGCTGGGCGCCCACGTCATGGCGCGGGCCTACGGCGCCACCCTGCTCGATCCGCCGGTGCGCGAGGTCTGGGGTCTGGAGACGGTGTCGGGCGAGACCACCGGCTCGGCCCTGGTGGAGTGGGACTACGGTCTCAGCGAGCCCACAGAGAACCTGCCGCCCGACGGCGAGGACCCGCACGAGTGGCCGCGCCGCGAGGAGCTGGCGCAGGAGCAGATGTACCGCTTCTTCGAGGAGGGGATCATCGTCAACACCTGCGACGGCCCCTGCGCCGAGTAGGCCTGATCCGGCGCTCGAGCGCTATGCTGGCGCGCGGGGGGCTTCGCGCGCCATGTTGAACGAGACCACGCGAGCGCGTCTGCGCGCCTGGCTGGACCAGACCTTCGGGATGGACGTCCGGGCGCTCGCCCTGTACCGGATCGCGCTCGGCGCCCTGCTGTTGCTGGACCTGCTCGACCGCAGCCGGGATCTCGAGGCGCACTACACGGACGCGGGCGCGCTGCCGCGGGCGCTGATCCCGAACGTGGACGGCCGCCTCTCCCTGCACATGCTCAGCGGCGACGCGACGGCGCAGACCGCGCTCTTCGTGCTCGCGGGGGTGGCCTCGCTCGGCGTGCTGCTGGGCTACCAGACGCGCCTCGCCGTCTTCCTGTCCTGGGTGCTCAACTTCTCGATTCAGTCCCGCAACCCGATGGTGCTCTACGGGGGCGACATCGTCCTGCGGGAGATCCTCTTCTGGTCGAACTTCCTGCCTCTGGGCCTCCGCTACAGCCTGGACGCGCGCCGCGCCGGGCCGAGCCCCGTCGCGCGCTTCCTCTCCGCCGGATCCGCCGCCTATCTCGCCCAGATCGCGCTCATCTACATCGTCACGGCGGCGCTGAAGACGGGGGACGACTGGCAGAACGGCACGGCCGTCTGGTACACGCTGCAGATTGACCACTTCACCAGCCCGCTCGGTCGGCGCCTGCTGGCCTTCCCCGAGCTGCTCAGCGTCCTGACCCACCTGGTCTACTGGTTCGAGGTCATCGGCCCCTGGCTGCTGCTGCTCCCGCTCTGGCGGGTGCGGGCGCCGCTGGTCCTGGCCTTCATCGGCATGCACCTCTCGTTCGAGGTCTGCATGGAGATCGGCCTCTTCCCGTGGATCAGCGCCGTGAGCTGGCTCCCCCTGCTGCCGGGGCCGCTGCTGGACCGCCTGCGCCTGCCGCGCCGGGAGGGCACGACCCTGGGAGCGCCGCGCTGGTCGCAGGCCCTGGCGCTGCTGACCCTGGCCTACATCACCTGGTGGAACCTGGGCAGCCTGTACCCGAAGACGATGGGCGTGACGGGCGACTGGCGCGTCGTCGCGCGGGCGATCCGGCTGGACCAGTACTGGGACATGTTCGCGCCGGAGCCGCTCAAGGACGACGGCTGGTTCATCATCATCGGCCATCGCGAGGACGGCCGACGCGACGACGTGCTGCACGGCGGGCCGGTGAGCTGGGCGAAGCCATACGACATCGCCAACTCCTACAAGAACGAGCGCTGGCGAAAGTACATGCGCAACCTGTGGAACAAGAAGTACGCGAACCTGCGCGAGCCCTACTTGCAGTGGCAGTGCGCGCGCTGGAATCGCAACGCATCGGAAATTGCGAAGATCAAGAAGATCACAATGATCTACATGTTGGAGCGCTCGCCCGCGCCAGGCCACACGGCGCAGGTGGAGAAGGTCGTGCTGAAGAACATGGACTGCCCGACGCCGGGTTAAGCACGCCACCATGTCCCTCCCCTGGCTCCTGATCCTCGCGCTGGGCTGCCAGAACCGCCCGGCGCCCGCCCGCCTCCAGGACGCACCCTCGGCGCAGCCCACGCTGGAGCTGGGGCCCGGCGGCGCCTCCGTCACCCGCCTGCTCGATCAGCTCGGCTCCGCCGCCCTGACGCTGCCCCAGAGCAACCTGCCGGAGGGCTCGCGGGAGCCCGGGGTCTTCGTCCTGGACGATGGCTGGAGCTCCGCGCGAACGGGCAAACGCGACCGCAAGGTGTGGGTTCGTCCCTGCCCGGTGCGCCTGAGCCAGCAGCGCTACACGGGGGCGCCCATCGGGATGCGCCTGCTGCGGGACGGCGCGGAGCTGCCTTACGCGGGGGGGCTGAACACTGGCCTGGGCGCGGACGGATCCTGGGAGGTGCAGGGGGGCCAGCTGGTGATCGCCGGCGAGACCTCGCCCGAGGACTGGGCGACGCCCCCGGTGCTGGAGCACAAGCCCACCGCGACCCAGGAGCAGCGCCTCAACCTCGCGAGCTCTGGCCTGGAGCCGGCCGAGTTTGCCCGGATGGAGGTCACGCTCGACCGGCTCACCCGCCAGGCCCTGCTGCTGCCTGCGCCCGGCGAGGCGGTCTTCGAGGTGGCGATCCCGATGGGCGCCAGCCTGCGCTTCGGCTGGGGCATCGCGCCGCCTCCGGCGATGGCGGAGGGGGGCACCGCCGGCTTCGTCGTCACTGTGGACGGCCAGGAGATCTGGCGGGGCAAAGGCGAGGTGGACGAGGACTGGCAGGAGGCGCGGGTCGACCTCGCGGCCTTCGCCGGCAAGACGGTCAAGCTGGCCTTCCGCACGGAGCCGGACGGCGACCCCGCCTGGGACTACGCCGCCTTCGCCACGCCCGAGATCGTCGGCCCGAAGCAGGCCGACGGGCCGCGCCGCGTCGTCGTCGTGGGCATCGACACCCTGCGCCCCGACCACCTCGGCACGCACGGCTACAAGAAGGCCACCAGCCCGGGCATGGACCTGCTCGCCGAGCAGTCCATCGTCTTCGATCGCGCCTTCGCCCCGGCCCCGCGGACCCGCCCCAGCTTCCGCACCGCCACCACCGGGCGCTGGCCCTACCCGGCCCTGGAGTCGCCCACCATCGGCGAGACGCTGGCGGCGGCCGGCTTCTCGACAGGCGGCGTGGTGGCCAACGTCCACCTCGCGCCGAAGATGGGCTTCAACGACGGCTTCGGCTGGTGGGAGTACGAGAACTCCGCCTATGGCGAGGACCAGGTCGACCGCGCCCTCTCCTGGCTCGGCGCGCACGCCGACGAGGACAGCTTTCTCTTCCTTCACCTGATGGACCCGCACCTCTTCTACCTGGCGCCGCGCCCCTTCCTGAACCTGTTCACGGGCGATCTGGAGCAGGGGCCGCTCGGCGATCGCTACAACCGCTGGATGGTGTTGCGCGAGGTCAAACGCCGACGTCTGAAGGATGATCACAAAGCCCACATGGAGGCGCGCTACGACGGCGAGATCGCGTATACCGACTACCAGCTGATGCGCTTCGTCACGGAGCTGGACCGCCTGCCGGGCGAGACCTTGCTGGTGGTGCACTCGGACCACGGCGAGGAGTTCTGGGACCACGACTCCTACGAACACAACCACACCTTGTACAACGAGCTGGTCCGGGTCCTGCTGTGGATCCGCCCGCCCGGCGGCTGGGGAGGCGGCCCCCACCGGGTCAGCCAGCCGGTCTCGCTCGCCGACATCGCGCCGACCATCTACGATATCGTCGGCATCGCGCCCGAGGCGCAGCCGAAGATGGACGGCCTCAGCCTCGTGCCCTACCTGGACAGCCGGCGCGTCGAGGAGATCGGCTCGCTCAGCGCGACCCTCGCCGATCGGCCCCTGCACGTCGGCTACCTGATGTACGACACCGAGCGCTGGGGCGTCATCGACGGCGACTACAAGTA
>CAZKWG010000455.1:0-6687 GCA_964556105.1 uncultured Enterobacterales bacterium
ATGCCGCCGCGGCGCGACAACTACCAGCAGCGCGCCGGTCGAGCGGGTCGGCGCGGCGACGGGATCGCCACGGTGATCGCGTACGCGGACAACGACAGCCACAGCGCCTACGGCTTCGAGAACCCTCGCTCGCTGCTGAGCGACCGCGTCATTGACCCCGAGATCAGGCTCGACAACTACCAGATCGTCCGCCGCCAGGTCACCGCGTACCTGCTGCAGCGCTACTACCACCAGGCCGTAGGGCAGATCAACGAGTGGGAGCAGCCGCAGCTCTTCGAGGTCCTGGGGACGCTGAAGAGCTTCAACGATCCGAGAGGTGTCCCGTCCTTCGCGGACCTCTCCCGCTGGTTGAAGGAGCAGGACCAGGACCCGTCGTTCTCTCGGCGCGTCGTGACCTGGGCGGGCCGCAGTCTGCCGGAGGCCGATCGGGTGCGGCTCTCGGCGGGGCTCGTGGACGAGACCCTGGAGGCCATCCGACGGGCGCTGCCAGGCCCGGCATTGGAGGCGGAAGAGGCCGAGGACGCCGTCGATGGCGCTCAGCTCGGGGGTGAGCTGCTGGAGCGCTGCGGCGAGGACATCGCGGCGCTGGTGGAATTCGGTCAGGGGGCGCGGGGACGAGGCTGGCTGCGTCTGTGGGGGAGCCTCGTCCCAGACAATCCGGATCCTGCTGCCAACATCTGGGATCACCGACTGGCTCGGACCACCGAGCTCGCCGCGCTCCGCAACACCCATGGCGGTCTGGTCGTGATCGGGGTCGGTCCCGATGGTGTCTGGCGTGAGCTGTTTGGTAGAGACTATGAGCGCTTTCGTCGCGAGCAGCTCAAGCCATGCGTCGAGGGGGATCAGGACGACTTTGAGACGTCGACGGGCGGCGCGCGGTTCAAGCCGCCGATGAAGCTCGACGCGCTCCTCCCAAGGCTGGTGTCCGTGGGCGGCCGACCGGTGGTGGTGCTCCAGGTCGCGCCTGCTGCGTTCGCCGACGCGAGCCCCGATGACGCGAGCGCGATCGTCGGGTTGAAGCGCCGTGGGGTGTGGCGCACGCCCACCTGGACCGTCGAGGACGAGCCACGCGTGCTCGAACTTGAAGGCGAGGCTGCCACAACCTGGCCTCGACAGCGGCGCAAGGTACCCGCTCGATACGAGGCGCTGCTCGACGAGTTCGAGGTCTTCCTCGCCGCGTGGCGTGCTGAGCGCGATGCGGACGAGGCCGACGAGGCCGAGTCCGTTACGGCCCCGAGCGCCGACGAGACGCTGATCGAGCGGACGCCCGAGGACCCCGACGCGGACCCGCAGGCGCCGCCTGCCTTTGGTGAGGCGCTGGCCGCAGATCCACCCACGTCGAACCCCGACGCCGAGCGCCCCGGTCGCGCAGGCGCGGGCGACCCCGATCCCGATCTGCTGCCGCTCCTCATGCGCAGCGGCGCCTTGCCCAGCTACAGCTTCCCGACCGACGTGGTCGCGTTCCACGTCATTCACAACTCGCACACGCCGCGCCAACCGCGCTATCTGTACAGCCCGTCGCAGTCGCTTCAGGCCGCGCTGACCCAGTACGCGCCTGGTCGCGAGGTCAAGCTGGACAACGCCGTCTACCACGTCGGCGCTGTCTTCGATCCTTCGCCGTTCGGCCGCGATCTGCGCCAGAGCTACCGGGAGCGCCGAGTCTACTTCCACTGCAACCGCTGCGGCTACCTGACCGAGATCGACGAGCGCACGAAGCTCCCCTTCACCCGCGACGACCTGCGCGCGGGACGCCGGGCGCGCGGCGACCGGACCTGCCCCCGGTGCAAGGCCAAGGGGGAGCCGCTGCGGGAGTGGTTCCGGCCCACCGGCTTCGCGCACGTCCCGGCGACCGACAACACCGAGGTCTTCGAGGCGCTGAGCTACGCCACCTCCGCGCGGCTGCTGCTGCCGACCCCGCCCGAGGACGCCGAGGACTGCAGGCGGCGCAGCGTCTGCGACGGCCGCGTGACCGTGATCCACGACTGGCGGGCGAAGCTGCTGGTCGTCAACGACGGTCCCAAGCACAAGGGCTTCGTCTACTGTCCGAGCTGCGGCCGTATTGAGCCCTTCGCTCGGCGCAAGAGCAGCGACTGGACCCAACAGCCACACAGGAAGCCCTACCCCGAGAGCAAGCCCGAACGCCAGATGTGCCGCAACTCGGGGAAATATACGCGCAAAGGGGATCTCTCGCTCGGGCACGAGTTCACCACCGACGTCTGCCTGATCCGCCTCCGCGTCGCCGGAGGAGCAGATGGCCTCGTCCTCCACCCCCAGGACGAGGAGGCGCAGAGCGCCCTTCGCTCACTCAACGAAGCCATTCTCAAGGCCGGCTGGCAGCTTCTCCAGATCCAGCCCGGTGAGCTGGACGCCGAGATCCGGCCCGCGGCGGATCCCGAAGGTGACCTCGGGCACGCCTATGAGCTCTACGTCTACGACACCCTGCCGGGCGGGGCCGGCTATGCGCACCGCTTCGGGGCCAACATCTTGGAGATCCTGCGAGGCGCGGCGAAGCTTCTCGTGAATTGCCGGTGTGCCACGGCCTGCTATGCGTGCATCAAGAGCTACAAGAACCGCTTCTTCCATGGCCAGCTCGACCGGCACCTTGGCCTGTACCTGCTGGACTACCTGCTCGACGGCGCGCTCCCCGCCTGGGAGGGGGCTCAGCGTCTGCGTGTCGTCCAGTCCGTCGCGGCCGACGTCGCTTTCCAGGCGCGTGCGGAAGGGCTGGAGGTCGAGGACGTCGCGCCGCCGGTAGAGGTGGATGGCCAGCGGGTCAGCGTGGGGGCCTTGCTTCGGATTCGAGGCGGAGACGCGGAGGTCGAGCTGCTTCTCGGGCTCGCGCGCCCGCTCTATGACCGGACCGCAGGTCACCGCTTCGCGGACCCCGGCTTGCAGGAGGTCGATGGCTCAGACCTTGGAGACGGTCCCAGGCTGGTCTACGCGGTCGAGACCTACCGCGCGCTGCACAACCTGCCGGCGGTCTCCCGCGAGATCCTGGACCTGGCGCGCCAGCGGCTGGGGGGGCTGTGATGAGCGCGACCCTGCTGTGGTCAACCTCGACGCCGCTCGCGCCCCCGTCCGAGCGCACCCTGAGCGCTCGGCGCCTCCGCCTGGCTGAAGCCTGCCCGCGACAGCTCCACCAGATCTGCGCGGAGTGGCCGTGGGGCCAGGGTTATCCTCGGGCCACCGGCCCAGGCGAAGAGCGCCGCATCTGCGCGGCAATGGTCCGGGAGCTGGTCCGCGCCCTCCTGGTGGAGGCGACGAGGCACCCTCCAGGCGTGTCCACCGAAGATCTCCTTCGAGGGATCGGCCATTGGACGATGGCGCTGCCGCGGGCGGCCCGGTCCGTGGTGCAAGAGCTGCTCGGCGGGGCCAGGGTCACCCCCTCCGTCGTAGACACCCTGTGCGGTGGGGCTGTCAGCGGTGAGGTCGCGAAAGAGGTGCGCCGGATGGTAGGCAAGATCTTCCTCCATGTCGACCGCGCCAGACCGCTCTGGCCTGGCCTTGTGGAGTTGGCGGACGGACGCTACGTCGATGTCGAGCTTGGCCATGACGCTCATGACGGCCAATGGCGGGAGCGCGTA
This sequence comes from uncultured Enterobacterales bacterium, assembly GCA_964556105.1. Classification (GTDB taxonomy): domain Bacteria; phylum Myxococcota_A; class UBA796; order UBA796; family CAZKWG01; genus CAZKWG01. The sequence goes on from CAZKWG010000455.1 coordinate 3,585, forward strand.
GAGCTCGCCGAGGTCTCGGGTGAGGAGGTCACGCTCTTCGCGGTGAGAGCGCGATGGGGGCAGCCTGGCGAGCCGCTCGACGTGGAAGACGATCACCTGGCGGTGCTCGCCTGGCTTTGGCACCGGACGTATGGCGGCGCGCGCATTCACCTTCGGCTGCTCACGCCGGAGGGCGTCCTGGACCGTGGCTCACTGAGCGCGGCCGAGGTCACGGACCTTGAGCGCCGACTTGAGGCACGCGGATCCACCTCGCGCCGCGCGGTCGCCGACGCACTGCCACGGGCCGATGTCCCTCGGTGCGGCCGGTGCCCCGTCCGCCAGGGCTGCGACGCGTGGTGGTCCAACGAGCGCCCCCGCGATGGCGCGGGCGCTGAGGCCATCGTGGACGTGGAGGTGGAGATCCTGCCCTCGGCCAGCGCGCGTGTGCGAGAGGCCCGGATCTACGCGCTCTCGGCGAGCGTCCCTGGGCTGGAGATCGGCACCACGATCGAGGTCGCGCAGGACGTCTGTGGCCCGGTCGAGCTGAGCGCGTCTGAGCCAGGTGCGCGCCTCCGCCTGCTCAGCTGGCGCTGTCTCCCGCCCGACGAGGACGACGATCGCTGGTTGCTGAGGCCGGTCCAAGCGAGCGCGAGCACGGGATGGCGGGCGAGCGAGGTCTTCGTGGTCAGATGAGCCGCGCAGAGGTTACCCGACCGCGACGTTGAGACGTCCCGAGCCCTACCCCAGCCGATCCGGCAGGACATGTACCTTCGTCGTGCTCAAGCCCAGGTGCTGCTCAAGGTGCGGCGCGATCTCCTCAAGGGCGATGTCCTCCTTCGCCGCTGCTGTCGTGAGCAGCGGCGAGCCGGTGACCTGCGCGATCCGAACCTGGCGCCAGCGCGCAGACTGACCAGGTCCGCGCTATAGCAGGCACGGTCGCGGACCATGACATTGTCGCGCGCGCAGCTCGCCCGCTCAGGCGAGGTCGTGCTCGATCACCCTGCCATCCTGTGTGGTCTCCCGCGCCCCGACCAGGTCGCCGTCGTCGTCATAGAGGTACTCGGTGCGGCCGAGGTGGGTCCCATCCGGGGCATACCGGTCTTCGCTCAGGATGTCGTCTCCGTCTGTGAGCCGCTCCCGGGATCGCCCCCGCAGATGGCCGTCCCCGCCGAAGCTGTACTCGTCGCAGACACGCTCACCGTCCTCCTGGCGCACGATTCGGACGCGGAATGGAACAGCGCCGTACCGGGCCTGATGATCGTAGATGGGCAGCTTGGTGGGGCTCTTGAGTCGGTAGTAGGTGACCTCCTCGACGGCCTGCCGCTGAATGAGCTCTGCCCGATCTTTCTCTCCATCGATGAACACGGCGCGAACGTAGTGGGTCCGGGCTCTCGCGACCGGCTCGGGGAGCTCGTCTTCGGGGAGGGTGCTGAGGCCGTCGAAGTAGCGCGTCGATTCCGTCATGGCTGGTTCCCGTCCGTACGCTCAGAAGTCGAGATATGGCCCTATATCGTACTTTCCACCGCGAAGCACGAGAGACACCTGTGTGGAGGGGAGTCCCTCCAGTTGCATGAGGCGCTCCATGAGGGAGCCCCCCTCGTCCAAGCGAGGAAAGAGAAACGAGCCAACTTTACCCTTGCCGATCTCGCGTTCGAGGCTCTTGCGGACCTTTGGGTGCTTCGTGCGTGCGCGGAGCGCCTCTGCTGTGCTGGCCCACTTGTCTTCTCCGGCCATCACCGCGATGTCGAGATCGTTTGGATTGGCCTTGTGAACGGCGCTGCCGTGAACCGCGAGCTCGTCATGGGGGATGCCGAACTCGTCGAGCAAGGTCCGCAAGCTGCTCTTGAACGTCGCGAAGTGCTCCAGGCTCTCAAAGCCGAAGGGATAGCCGCGCGCAACGACCTCCTGGTAGCGCTCCCCGGCTTCGCGGACGGCTGTGTCGAGGTCTGGGTACGGCTCGGGCTCTCCCTTCTTGCGCGCGACCTCATTCTTGACCTCGAACTGTCGGCGCAGGTCGGCTTCGACCTGCGCGGCGTCATCGGCCTGGTAGGGGTTGGCCTTGCCGGGTGGTCGCTCGCCCACGGGGCCGGCCTCTGGGACCGTTGAGCTGGGCTCTGTGCTCAGTCCGTCCTGGGTCGAGGGGGCCCGCTTCAGGTCGGCGTCGACGGCGTGGGTGACGGCCTCCTGCACGTCATCGACGGTTCCCGCTGCGTCACGCGCTGGAGTTGTAGGCTGAGCGTGGGCGGCATTCTGCGTGGCCGTCGTATTGTTAGGGGTCACAGGTCGTGTCGCTACCTCGTCGCTCGACCCCAGCGGGAGTGCAGCCTCCTCGGCCTGGTTGCCGAGCTTCGTGGCGTCGTCGGCCTTGCTGAGGTCTGCGGCCTCATCGACGTGGGCGACGCCCTTGGTCAGGTCATCGGCCTTGCCCCCAGCGCGCATGACGTCATCCGAGACCGCGCCGAGCTCGTTCGCCCTGCTCGCGATCTTGACGGAGTCGTCCACCTTGTTCAACACGCTGGTGTGCTCCAGCACGTTGACGACCTCCGCGCCCTTGGTCACCGCCTTAGCCTCGCTCGCGCCGACGAACAGGCCGCCGATGTCGAAGACCCCTCGGCCCAGGGCCTCGCCGTACTTGCCCTGCTCGACGGATCGCTCGTAGGGGTCGAGCAGCGCGCCTCCGACACCCTTCCAGAAGTCCCAGTCTGCGCTCAGGTCTTCCTTCGCGACGTCGAGCGGGTTGCGCCAGAAGGTCTCCTCCAAGGTCTTGTCGGTGGTGGCGACGTCGTAGAGCTTGCGCATCACCTTGAGCGGGCTGCCCGGGATGTGCTCGGCCATGGTGGCCAGGCCGCTCAGCGTGTCCAGCGGGTGGGCGACCATGTGGCCCAGACCGCCGACGAGATCGCCCGCGCCCTTCGCGAAGCCGCCGAGGGTCTCCCAGGCGAATTTCGTGACGGGCGCCATCGTCGCCGCCGTGGTGCCGAGCACGGGCACGTCGGAGAGCAGATCGACGCCACCGTCCACGAAGCCGCCGACGCCACCGACCGTCCAGTCTACGGCGTCGTCCCACCAGCTCGGCTGCCAGGGGTCCTGGGCCTGTGCCTGAACGTCAGAGGGCGTGGTGCCC
>CAZKWG010000456.1:0-6687 GCA_964556105.1 uncultured Enterobacterales bacterium
CCTGGTGCTCGCGCTCATGGTCTTCGCCACCTGGAACGACCTCGTCCACCTCAAGGTCGTCGACTTCATCGGCCGTCTGTTCACCTGAAGGGCGCGCTGGACGACATGCTTCCGACCGGGTTCAAGCGCGCGGCCGCCTGGGCGCTCGGCCGTCAGGGACCCCTTCGGGTCGAGCCGGCGCGCCTGATCGCCGCCGCGCGCGCGGAGCCGCGCGATGAGCCCATGCTCGCCATGGTCGTCGCCGCCGCGCGGCTGGGGGGAGCGCCGCGGGAGGGCTGGGAGATCCTGGCGTCGGCGGCAGGTCGGACCATGGAGACCTGCTATGGGCCGCGCGCGGTGGCTGGCCTGTCCGGCGCGGGGCGCGGCGCGCTCGCGCAGCGCTGGGTGCAGCAGCTTCACCCGGGCGCCTCCACGGACAATCCCGGCGCGGTCGCGCCCGAGCCACCGGAGCTCATTCGCGCCCGCCTCTGGCAGGGCCTGCAGTCCGCGCCGGATCAGGTGGAGCTCTTCGAGGATCTCGCGGCGCAGCAGGACCCGCGCGATCTGGACAGGCTCACGCCGCTCGTGCTGGGCGCAGGTCGGCGGGCGTCGCACATCCTCGGCGCGGCGCTGGGCGAGGGGGATCCACGCGGCCTGCCGCGCTGGACAGACATGCTGCGGGCCGTGGACGTCGATCCGGGCGCGGGCTTCATTCGGCGAGCCCGGGCGGCGCGCGCGCTCGGGCGACTGGGGCTGCCCGAGGCGGCGCCCCTGCTGGTGCGGGCCTTGGAGGACGAGGCGCTCGATCACGAGGGGCGACCCGGCGCGGGGCTCGGCGTTCAGCTCCCGGTGCGCGACACGCTGCTCGCGGCGCTCGGGGAGTGTGGGGACGCGCGCGCCGCGGCGGTCCTCGCCCGCTATCTCGGCCACGTCCACGGCTCGGCTCAGGGGGGCTTTCACCTCCAGGCCATGGACGCGCTGAGGAAGATCGGCGCCGTCGAGCCCGTGCTGGCGCAGCTCGAGGGTCCCGAGATCGCCGCCGCCAACGCGCTGGGCGTGCTGGCGGCCATGGGGCGCCGCGATCTCGTCGAGCGGGTCACCGATCCGCGTGGCCAGGTTCAGGAGGTCCGGAGGCGCGCCCTCGAGCAGCGCCCCCGCTGAGCGCGGCGTGACTCAGAGCGGGACGCCGCCGCCGCCGCCGGGGAAGCCGGAGTCCTTGGGGCCGCCGGGGAAGCCGGAGTCCCAACCGCCGCCGCCGCCGGGGAAGCCGGAGTCCGTGGGGCCGCCGCCGCCGGGGAAGCCGGAGTCCGAGGGGCCGCCGCCGCCGTCACCGCCCTCGCCGCCGCCGCTACCCTCGCCGCCGCCGCTACCCTCGCCGCCGCCCGAGGACCCGCCCGAGGATCCGCCCGTGTCCTCGTCGCCCCAGCCGGTGTCCACCGCATCGCCGCCGTCACCGCCGCTCGGCGTGCCGGTGCCCGAGGCCGGCGAGCCCGAAGAGCCCGCGTCCGTCCCTGCGTAGCCTTCGTCAGCCACGCCCTCCCAGGTCCCGGAGTCGATGCGCACCATGCCCGAGCGGGCGACGCGGACCATCCACACGTCCTCCAGGCCCTCGATCCACGCCTTCCGATTCAGGAAGGGGACCTCGATGTAGCCGCTGGCCGCGAAGTCGGACGGCGGGTTCGAGACGAAGCCGCGCGGGTTGAAGACGATGGCGTTCTCGTTCGATCCCGCGCTGCCCGGGCCGGAGATGGTCTGGTAGTCGTTCCAGTTCCCCAGGGAGACCCAGGGCAGCTCGTCCTCGCCGTTCCGCGAGAAGTCCACGGTGCCCAGGGCGATCTCGTCGTCGGTGCCGTCGTCGTCCACGGGCAGGGTGTCCCAGGTCTCGCTGGTCAGGGCGCGGTCCCCGAGCTGAACCCAGTAGACCCCGATGTTCTCGTTGGTGTCCGCCGTTGGGCTCGGGTCATAATCGACGAGCTGGATGCGACACTCGCGCCCGCTCTGAATCGCCAGATTTCGACACTCGCTGACCGCGGAGTAGAATTCCTTGGCGGCGCGACGGGTCCTCGCCTTGGGGATCTCGGCGGAGATCAGGCCGAATCCCACGGCGGAGAGGACGGCGAAGATCGCCAGCGTGATCACCAGCTCGACGAGCGTGAAGCCCCGGCGTCGACGGACGGCCATGGTTCAACTCCTGTCAGGTCAGGCAGATGGCCAGCCTGCAGAGGGGATGATAACACTGAACAGGCGCTTCGGGAAAGTGCGGATGCCGCTCGAACCGCGCAGGTGGAGGTTGACGGCGGGCCGCTTCTTCGATAAGCGCCCTGGCTGGCAGTGTACGGTGAGCCTCTCCTGGCGAGCCCGATCTCCAGGAAGCTCTCTCGCTGCGGCCAGTCGCCGCCCTTCGAGGCGCTCTGAAGCACCTCGACCGATCCCGCCCGAACGATTCTCGTCTCACGATCCAAAGGAACTCGATCGATGGCTCGTTATCGCGGTCCCCGCCTCAAGAAGTGCCGCTCTCTCGGGGTGATTCTCCCTGGCCTGACCTCCGAGGCCACGCTCGAGCGTCCCTTCCCTCCGGGTCAGCACGGCGCGCGTCGCCGCAGCAAGGTCTCGGACTACAAAGTTCGCCTGAACGAGAAGCAGAAGCTGCGCGTTCACTTCGGTGTGCTGGAGCGTCAGTTCCGCCGCTACGTGGCGGAGGCTTCGCGTCAGCAGGGCCCTTCGGGTCGCAACCTCATCCGCCTCCTCGAGTCCCGCCTGGACAACGTGGTCTGGCGTATGGGCCTCGCGAACACGATCCCGGCCGCTCGCCAGCTCGTGACCCATGGCCACATCTCGGTGGACGGAAAGCGGGTCGATCGGCCCAGCTTCACCGTGCGCCAGGGCCAGATCGTCACGGTCCACGAGGGCAGCCGCACCAAGCCCTTCATCCAGACCGCGCTCGAGCTCAGCCTCAGCCGCGTCCGGCCGAACTACCTCGAGTACGATCCTGCGAAGGCCATGGCCCGCATGGTGACCCCGCCCGAGGCGGAGGACCTCCCCTTCGAGGTCAACACCCAGGCCGTTATCGAGTTCTACAGCCAGCAGCTGTAGTCCTGCGTCGTCCGCTGGTTGGGGAGGGAGCATGGGTTTCTCGCTCTCTGACTGGGCTGCGCCTCGGCGCGCGGCCGTGGACGAGGTGCTGGCCGCCCGCTTTCAGGGTGGCTGGCCGCCGCGTTTCGCCGAGGCCTGCGCTTATCCGCTGTCTACCGGCGGGAAGCGCGTGCGCCCGTTGTGGGTGCTCGCCGCCTGCGAGGCGCTGGGGGTTCCGACCGACCCGGCCGCCACCCAGGTCGCCGCCGCGCTGGAGCTGATCCACACCTACTCGCTCGTCCACGACGACCTGCCCTGCATGGACGACGACGACGAGCGACGCGGGCGCCCTACGGCCCATGTCGTCTACGGCGAGGCGCCTGCGTTGCTGGTGGGCGACGCGCTGCTGACCGAGGCGTTCCTGGTGCTGGGCGAGGTCGCGCTGCCCCCCGAGCGGGTCGTGCGCCTGGTGGCTGAGCTCGCGCGGGGCGCCGGGCATGCGGGCATGGTCGGCGGTCAGGCCGGCGACATCGGGATGGCCGGCGCCGTGCAGGATCTGGAGACCCTGGCGCGGGTTCATCGGGGCAAGACGGGCGCCCTCATCCGGGCGGCCGCGCGCATGGGCGGCATCGTCGCAGGTGCCAGCGCGGCGCAGCTCGAGGCGATCACGCGCTACGGCGAGGCGGTCGGCCTGGCCTTCCAGATGGCCGACGACGTGCTGGACGCCGATCAGGACGCGGGCGGGGACGGCCCGCCCAGCTATGTTCAGCTCCTTGGCCTCGACGAGACCCGGCGGCGCACGCAGGGCCTGCTCGAGGACGCGCTCGCCGCCATCGTCTCTCTGCCTGCTCCCGAGGCCCTGGCCGCGCTGGCCCGCTACACCGTCGAGCGCGATCATTGACGGGAGCCCGGCGCGAGCGTCGTCGGCTCGATCAGGCGCTGGTCGAGCGGGGGCTCGCGGAGACGCGGGCGAAGGCGCAGGCGCTCATCCGCGCGGGCAGCGTGCTGGTCGAGGAGCGCCCCTGCGACAAGCCCGCTGAGCTGGTGGACCTGGACGCGCAGATCCGCGTTCGCGAGGCGCTGCGCTATGTCAGCCGCGGCGGCTACAAGCTCGAGGCGGCGCTCGACGCCTTCGGCGTGGACCCCACCGGGCGGGTCTGTGTAGACCTCGGCGCCTCCACTGGGGGTTTTACCGACTGCCTGCTCCAGCGTGGGGCGGCGCGCGTCTACGCCATCGACGTGGGCTACGGCCAGCTCGCCTGGTCGCTGCGCCAGGACCCCCGCGTGGTCGTGATGGAGCGCACCAACGCCCGCCACCTGACGGGCCTGCCCGAGCCGGTCTCGCTCCTGACCGGCGATCTCTCCTTCATCTCGTTGACGCTCATGCTGCCGGCGATCCTGGCCATCGGCGGGGCGGGCGCCGAGGCGGTGCTGCTGGTCAAGCCGCAGTTCGAGGCCGGGCGCGAGGGGGTCGGCAAGGGCGGCGTCGTGCGCGATCCGGAGGCGCGCGCGGCGGCGATCCAGCGGGTGCTGGACGCCTGCGTCGCGCACCAGGTTCAGGTGCTGGGCGGGGTGGACTCGCCGCTGCCCGGCGCGAAGCAGGGGAACGTGGAGCACCTCGTCCATCTGCGCCTGCCAGCCGGGCCCGCGCTCGGATAGGACGGGGGGATGAGTACCGCAGAACAGCCACGGGGCTCTCTGGTCGGTCGGCTCGCCGGGCGCGCCGGCAAGGCCGTGCTCAAGGTCGTGGGCGGCGCGGTCTACTACGCCATCTACCGCAAGCTGCCGGACGACAAGGAGGCGAACCCCTACTGGTCGGAGATGCACCCCGACGACGACAAGGGCTCGGCAGGGACGGACAAACAACACTTCCACCAGTCGCCGCCGGCCATCTGATGTTCGCCCTCCCGCTCGTCCTGCTCGCCTGCGCGACGGAGCCGGCGCGCCCTCTGCCCGCCCCGGAGCCGCTGGCCTCCGACGTCTCGCTGCGGCGGGTCAAGGTGCCGGGGGTCGAGGCGCTGATCGCCCGCCCGCAGCCCGAGGGTGGGGGAGGGGAGGCGACGCTGCTGCTGGTGGAGGCCCTCGACGACGCGGCGGCCGAGCAGGCGCGCGCGCTCGCAGAGAGAGGGAGGATCGCGCTGGCGATCTCGCCTGAGACCGAGACCGGGGCGGCCCGCGCCTATCTGGCGGGGATGCCCGGCGTCCCGTCCCCTCCCGAGGTCCGCTGCCTGCGCGCCCTCTGCCCCGAGAGCACCGAATGAAGCTGGAAGATCTGAAGGGCGCGCTGAAGTATGTGCGCGGCGTGAGCCGGGGCGTGGCGCGCGGCCACATGTTCCCGCCAGAGGGCCGGGTCGCGCCCGGGACAGCGCCGGGCGGGACAGAGGACCCCCAACGAGACCTCGGGGTCCTCCAACGAATTCGTGAGGAAGGGGGCGCGTTCACCACGCCGCTCCACCGCTTCCCCCTGCGCGGGCTCGACCGGCCGCTGGAGATCCTCCACCTCACCGACGTCCACCTGCGCGGGGAGGACGCCTGGGTGGAGAAGCTGGTCGGCGTGCTCTCGCCCCTGCGGCCAGACCTGATCTGCATCACCGGCGACGTGGTCGCCCGCGAGTGGCGACCGGAGGCGGTGCGCCGCTTCCTGGCCGGTCTGCCGCCGGCGCCGCTCGGGCGCTACGCCATCATGGGCAACTGGGAGTACTGGGCCGGCGCGCGCCCCGAGGCCTGGCGGGCCACCCTCGCCGAGCACGGCGTGCGCCTCCTGCTAGAAGAGTGGGTGGATCTGGGGCCGCTGGTGCTCGCGGGCACGGACGACGCGCTGGCGGGCTCGCCGGAGCCGGGGCGCGTCGTGGGACAGCTCCCCGCCGGGCGCCCTTCCGTGGTGATGACGCACAGCCCCGCGCTCTTCGAGGAGATCGCCCGTCCTGGCGTGGACCTCGTGCTCTCCGGCCACTCCCACGCCGGCCAGGTCCGCCTGCCGGTGCTGGGATCGCTCTGGGTGCCGAAGGGCACGGGGGCCTTTGTGGCCGGCTGGTACAAGCAGGGGGAGAGCTGGCTCTATGTCGGGCGCGGCGTGGGCTGGTCCATCGCGCCGGTGCGGATGTTGTGCCCGCCCGAGCTGGCGCGCATCCGGCTCGAGCCCGCCTGAGCCTCAGAATTTCCACTTCCAGTAGATGTCGGCCGAGGACTTGCCCGCGTCGCCGGTGACGAAGTCGGCGTAGAGCTGACGGAGGATCATCCACTCCACGCTGGCCTCGGTCCGGTTCTCCGAGCTGTCATCCGACGAGAAGCGCTGCTCGAGGGTCAGGAAGAGGCTGTCGGAGAGGGCCTTGCCCACCTTGACGGCGCCGCTGGTCGGGTCGATCTCGAACTGGTCTACGGCGGCCAGGCCCACCGCCTGCTCGAGCTGACCGGTCAGGCCGCTCATGGTGATCGCCATGAGCATGGCCGCGCCCTCTTCCGGGCTCAGCTCCGAGGTGGGCACGCCGAGCAGCACCAGCGAGAGGGCGTCCGATGGATCGGGGTACTCGTCGGCGCTGAACGCGATGTCGACGTGCGCCACGTCCTGCGTGATGTCCACGTTGACGTCGCCATAGGTCCCGGTCTTGCGCGCCGCGCGCAGGTCCAGGATGGGGT